>CAYSNA010000474.1:0-4177 GCA_964432185.1 uncultured Cytophagia bacterium | reverse complement strand
ATGGGAATGACCACCATGCCAAATGGACTGCGCCGAATATGCGGAATTGGATCCAGCGAGACCTGGCCGCCGAGGTACGCCGTATCATCGCCGCCGAGCTTGGCGACAAAGGCGTGTGCCGCCTCGTGCAGCGTTACTGAAAATAAAAAAACAATATACCAAACGATGGGTTCGAAGAGGTTGTCCATTACTGCCCCCTTTGATTGTTTTGAAACATCACGAAGTCAACGATTCTTTGATGATGTTTTTGTCCTGCATCAACAACACCGTCGATTTGAATTTTCTTGCCGCTTCCGCTTCAATCATCGCATATGAAATAATGTGGATTCTATCACCTTCCTTGCATTTCAGCGCCGCCGGGCCGTTGATGCCGATAATACCCGAGCCGCGCTCTCCGACAATCGTATAGGTTTCCAGGCGTTCACCATTATTCAAATTGACGATCTGCACCCGTTCACCCTTGAAAATTGTCGCTTTTTCCATTAAATCTTCATCTATGGTGATGCTGCCCTCGTAAAACAAATTGGCTTGCGTGACAATGGCATTGTGGATTTTTGACTTCATGATGGTAATAAACACTACTGATACTCCTCGTCTTTTGAGGGAAAACGCTTTTGTTTGATATCATCAACATAATGCTCAACCGCATCTGCTACGATGGCTGACAGATCGGCATAGCGCCGCACAAATTTGGGCTTGAAATCGCTGAACAAACCAAGCATGTCGTATAACACCAGGACTTGTCCGTCACATTCCGAACCGGAGCCGATGCCTATGGTCGGAATGCGCAGCTGCTGCGATAGTGTTTTGGCAAGCGATGCCGGCACACACTCCAAAACCAGGCTGAAGGCGCCGGCATCCTCAACTTTATGCGCCTGGTTTAATAAAAATTCTGCTTCTTTTTTCTCCCGCCCGACGATTTGAAATTTTTCCGCGGTTTGCGGCAAATATCCAAGGTGCCCCATGACGGCTATGCCTTTATCCGTCAACGTTTTGATGATGTGCGGTGAACCCTCCGGTTTGACAGCATCCGCGCCGATATCCATCAAGCGTCGGGCATTGGCCAACGCATCGGATTCTGTCGAGTAGGTACCGGCGGGCAAGTCGGCAATGATGAACGTGTTTGGCGCGCCGCGGCGCACGGCCGCCAGATGCGTGACAATATCGTCCATGCGAACATGCGCCGTACGATCATACCCAAGAATAACGTGCCCCATCGAATCACCGATGAGAATCATATCAACGCGATTGTCGAGAATACGCGCAAAGCTGTAATCATAACAGGTGATCATGCTCAGCTTGTTTTTCGGCTTCTTATTGATGATGTCGCGAGTGGTTAATTTCATCGGCAAAACTCAAAATGTAATGGTGTCGCCAAAAATATGGTTGTCGATCAGGCGCGTCGCGCCGATGTGAAGGGCGAGGGCCAGGATGTGGCCGTTTTCTACGCGGGTGACATTCCGCATCTCCTCATCGACAATGTTGACGTAATCAATTTTAGCGTTCGATTGCTGTTTTATAAAATGTGTGATGCCGGCAATGATTTCCGAGGCATCGGTAATGCCGCGGTGTCTCAGCTCAACCGCTCGTTTTAACGCTCGGCTCAAAATGACAGCCTCCTGCCGTTCCGGTGGTGAAAGATAGCTGTTGCGGGAGCTCATCGCCAGGCCATCGTTTTCGCGAACGATGGGGCAGGGGATGAGTTTTATGTCAAAATTTAAATCGTGCACCATTTTTTTAATGATCAAAAACTGTTGAATATCCTTTTGGCCAAAATAAGCCCGATCCGGCGAGACGATATTGAACAGTTTGCACACGATGGTACAAACGCCGCGAAAATGTCCCGGACGTGACAGGCCACAGAGGTTGTTTTGTAAATTATTTATATCGACATAGGTCAGCATTTGTTCGCCCAAAATTTCTCTGGCCGAGGGGTGAAAAATCATATCGGCGCCGGCTTGTTCGGCGAGCTGAATATCCTGCTCGGGTGTGGCCGGATAGGTGTCGAGATCTTCATTTGGAGCAAATTGTAAAGGATTGACAAAAATACTGACGACCGTGTTGTCATTCTCCGAAGCGGATTTTTCGATGAGCGATAGATGTCCCCGATGCAGCGCTCCCATGGTAGGGACAAATCCAATCGAAGCGCCATCAGATTTTAGAGCGTTAATTTTTTTTCGGACTTTTGAAATCTCGTGTATTATCAGCATATTGGGTTTGTAAAAATCGTAAATCACTTGGCCGGCTCGAAAAGTACTGCGTGATTTTGAATCGAGCGATGCCATAAAAACTTGGGTCTTTGTACAATTCAGCGCCGCAACCAAGATAGCGGTACACTGGATTGAGAATATTCTTCCGATGTCCTTCGGAGGCCATCCACTGCCGCACAACCTCGCGTGCCAGACTCAGGTACGAGTGATTGGGAATGGGTTGACCTTTGAACTCGTGGCTGAAATAGCCATTGTTCTGCTGCGGCGTAAAAATTGGCCGGTCGGGATCGCGACGAATGCCTGTGATATAGGCAATATTTTCCGCCATGTAGCCGTTTGCCAGACCAACTTTTTCCAGCCGATCCACTACGGTTCGTTTGTCGCTAATCGGACTTTGATGATCAAAAAAGTTTAGGTCTACCATATCAGCGCTATGTGATTTGGCCGCCATTTCCAGGTTATAGGAATGTGCAAACCGCGGCAAGCCAAATTGTGCCCGAACGCGATTGGTCTCGTAAAAAATCGCCGCATGCAGCAAAAAGTAATCGATATTCGTCATGTCAATCTGATGATTGACGATAGCCAGGCGCGAGAAAATTCGATAACGATATTGGTCGTATTTCTCGGGCGTCCACAGCGTTCTGGAGTGCGCCACAGCCAGATGGCTAAAGAGGATAAACAGTATTAAAAGGTTCCGTCGCATCGTACTCGTTCCACAGAGTTGTTCATTTTTTGTCTGCCGTTACAACAATTGATCCAAACACCACATTCTGTCGGACTTTAGTATGAACAAGAAAAACGATACGCGGACACAATATATCCAATCAGTAAAGTTTACGAAATATTCGGCTCATTTTCAAGCTCATAAGTCGGTTTTGCTAACTGAGCCCCAAATTGGGATCAGTTTCAGGAAATAAAGATTGACAAAATTCGACAAAATACTTAATATTGGTATATACCAAAATATAAAAAGTATAGCCCAAAAAGGCTGATCGGAGTCATAAAATACTCGAACGATATCATCATAAAAAATGGGATCATGCATTCAACTTTAGTTTGTGGCGAACACGTGAGAAAAAAACGGCTGAATATGCATTTAAGCGATTGTTCGATAAGGTTTTCGAGAAAAAAATGTCTTGACTTGCATGGAAAAAAATAATAAGTTGGGCCATTGAATAATTCGCACCGTTATCAATTTAATAATCCTGATTTATCGTTATTGGATATATGAGCCTGCCGAATAATCCTCATAATCTGAATGATAGTTATAAATTATGCGAAAAAGAATTCGTCAATTTAATATAACAAAGTACACATTCCATTATCCCGAGTGTATACTTGACGAAACGCACTATCATAGAACATATGTTACGAGTGAAACCAATTTAAATAATATTTCATAAGGAAAGGGATCAATTATGAGAAGACTTGGCGTCGGTATCTTGTTCCTGTTCTGTTTGTCCGCAGCTCTATTTGCGCAAACGACTGGAAAAATGACCGGTACAATCAAAGACGGTAGCACGGGTGAGCCCCTCATCGGTGTGAACGTTGTCCTTGAAGATACCTATCTTGGCGCAGCCTCTGATGTTGACGGAAAATTCTTCATCCTCAACATTCCCCCCGGCAAGTACACAGTAAAATTTATGTTGATTGGCTACACGACCAAGGTCGTCGAGGGTGTATCCGTGTCAGTAAACCGTACGACACCTCTGGATATCACCATGGATGCGACAACTCTTGAGCTGGGCGAAGAGGTTGTTATCACGGCAGACCGCATTGCCGTGAAAAAAGACCAAACCAGTTCCATTCGAAACGTCTCCGCTGAAGATATGGAGATTCTGCCGATCGAAAGCACGGGCGGCATTGTCGCTTTGCAGCCGGGTGTTGTGCAAGGACACTTTCGCGGCGGCCGCGGCGGTGAAACAAACTATATGATCGACGGCGTGTCCGTGCAAAGTGGTTTAAAC
>CAYSNA010000473.1:0-4178 GCA_964432185.1 uncultured Cytophagia bacterium | reverse complement strand
ATCTTGAGACGCCACCTCACTGATCACCTGCAGATTCATGTCCGTTGCCCGATCTGAACCGGCGTCGGTCAGCTTCACTTGTGTTTTGCCGACGAGCACACCATCAGCCGCGCGAATCTCAATATTCAGCGTTTCGCCAATTTTCCAGGCGGATGGGAAATTGCCGGCGCCAATCCACCAGTACGATTGATCCAAACCTGCGCCAATACTGGATTCGGTCAGAATTTCATCTTCGCGGCCATTGATCCACGCTTTGAATGTCAAATTGCCGAAATCACCGGTAGAGGCCAATGTGCCGAACACAGTATGCGGTACATTGGTGCCCACGGGACTGCTGGTTGTTCGATCAGTTTTTTTCAAATCTCCGGACGCGAGCGACGCTTGCGCGCCTGCACCCGCACCCGGCCACGTTGAGGCGCTCGTCACATTGACGTAATAGGGAAATCCCGCCGTCACAGCAAAATCCTGCACCGGCGTTCCAACCGGGTGACCAACCTGTCCCTGGCCGACGACATCCCAATAATAGACATCTGTACAATCCAGAATATCATCACCGAGCGCCTCGGCCGTCGTCAACGAAAATTTCTCGAACGGCACGCCAATGTGATTGATGTCCGTGCCCGATGTGGTGACCAAATTGAACGTCGGCATGCTGTACGAACCCGCATGCGTCCAAATGGTATTGGCGGACACATTGACGATATATGGATAGCCGGGAAGGATATCAAAGTTTTCAAACGGCACACCCTTCGGATGGCCGATTTGTCCCTGTCCGGCCGCATCCCATTTGTAAACATCGGTGCAATTGGGAATGGCTTGCGCCAGATCCTCAGCCTGCAAAATGGGAGTCAAGCCGTTGTGTGTATTCATAATGACAACCAGCTCGTTGATATCCGTACCCGATGTCGTTTCAAGCTGAACATCAAACTCGCCGGCCAAATTGCTCTGTTGCGTTTCAACACCGGTGCTGCCGGTGACGCGATAGAAATAATTATTATTCAGATCGCCGACCACATCAGCGCCGTTGCCGGTATCCGTCCACTGCATGCCGGGTTCATCGATATCTTCATCGGTAATGTCCGTGGCGATACGATTTGTCCCGCCGGCAAAATCGGGCACAAAATCATAACTTGTGCCGCGATAGATATTATAAGTCGTCACGTCAACGAGCGGACTCCATTCCAGCAGAATATTATCACTGGAGACGGAGGCCGTCAAATCAGTAACCGGATCACCCGGTTCAGCCGTAATCGTGAACACGGCATTGCTCACATCGCTTGGGTTGCCGTCCGTATCGGATACGCGTACCAGGCATTGGGTTGAAGGAGCAACGGGAATGGTCCAGTTAAATTCGCCGTCGTCCGCGGTGCTGGCGACAATATCCGTCCACGCGCCGCCATTATTGGTGCTGTATTCCAGCTTGACCGTACCGCTGGTATTCACCGACGTCCAGGTGATGGTCTCTATCGTTGTTGCCGCCCAGCTTTCGCCGCCGTTTGGCGCGGTCACCGTAATCACGGGAACAGCCGAAATCGTAAAGACAGCATCACTCTGATCCGACGGTGATCCACCCGTATCCGTAACTCTGACTAAACATTGGATTGACGGCGCATCGGGAATGTTCCAGTCGTGCGAACCGTCATCGGTTGTGCTGGCAATGATTTCTATCCACGCGCCGCCGTTATTGGTGCTGTATTCAATTTTCACAGTTCCGCTGGTATTCACCGATGTCCAGGTGATGGCGTGTGAACTGCCGACTTGCCAATCTTCACCGCCGTTTGGCGCGGTCACGGTAATTTCTGGTACCGCGGAGATGGTAAAGACCGCATCGCTGACATCGGACGGATCGCCATCCGTGTCGCTGACGCGCACGAGGCATATAGTGGACACAGCATCCGGAATCGTCCAACTGTGAGTTCCATCATCTGTGGTTGAAGCAATGACATCGGTCCACGATGAACCGTTGTTTGTGCTGTATTCAATTCTAACCGTTCCACTGGTATTCGCGGAGGTCCACGTGATTGTCTGCGATGAACCGACTTGCCAATCTTCACCGCCGTTTGGCGCCGTTACGCTCATGGATGCCGGTGCGGAAATTGTAAAGGTCGCATTGCTCTCATCGGAGGGATCGCCATCGGTATCTGTAACGCGAACAAGGCATTCTGTTGATGGCGCATTCGGGATCGTCCAGTTGTAGGAGCCGTCATCCGTCGTGCTCGCCACAATTGTTGTCCAGTTTGATCCGTTATTGGTGCTGTACTCGAGTTCAACCGTACCGCTGGTACCCGAGGAGGTCCAGGTGATGGCATGTGACGAGCCCACCTCCCAATTTTCACCGCCGTTTGGCGAAGTGACGCTAATAGATTCGCTGACGCTTCCCTCGGTGATGGTTAAAATTTGATCAACGGCAACATCGTTCAAGGTTTGCACCGTACCAGAAGGCCACTCAATGCGGATTTCGGATATTAGGGTTGCGTTCCCAAGACCAAAATGTTGACGCAGACTATTTTGCGATGACATACCGGTTTGAGAAGAGACTTCACGTAACTGTGTACGAGAAGCTCCGGAGATCGTAGCCGTGCACCAAACCTTGGCGCCAATTGCCGATCTGTTTGATGTTGTACCAACCAATTTGAGTTCAATCCAGTGATTGGTATTCCCGTTGCTTGGCTCAACATTTTCAAGCAAAAAGTTGACGCCGTATACGCCGGCGACGATATCTAAAAAGCCGTCATTATTATAATCAGCAGAAGCAACACCATGCGGTGCTTGAGACATGCTGCTGGCAACGGCAACGGACGTTGTGTTCTTTGTAAAGGTACCGTCACCATTACTTATATATAAGAATTTGGGATCCGTAAGGTATGCTTGGTCGTTGGCAACATACAAATCAATGTAACCATCATTATTAAAATCGCCCCATGTGCTGCCGAGCGACCAACTGGCTTCAGTGGCGATCAAGTTGGTGGTATTTTTAGTGAATGTGCCGTTGCCATTATTCACATAAAGGTTATTCACTTCTTTGCCGGAATCCCCATAGTTTGCGATAAACAGATCAAAATCCCCGTCATTGTCAAAATCTGCCCAGCTGGCGCCATTGGCGGTACTCGCGCTAAATGAGCCGACGGCTGTGACCGTGCCTCCGCCGTCATTGCGCCATAAACGATTCGTATCACCACCGCCACTGCAGGTGAAAATATCCAGATCGCCGTCCATGTCAAAATCGCACCATGCAAAACCGGAGATAAAAGTTGCACCTGCTGTGCCCGTCATATCTCCGGCGCTGATTTCGCTAAAAGTGCCGTCACCATTATTATGATATAATGAGTGAGCTTTTTTTTGAGATTGCCAGCCATTTTTTACAAACAGATCAAGATAACCATCATTATCATAGTCACCCCAGCCGGCCGTACAGGAATACTCGGCTTCAGTCACTGGCGGACCTGCCGTCGTGCTCTTGGTGAATGTTCCATTGCCGTTATTGACAAAAAGACTGTTCAGCAGATCTGCTCCTGATGTCTTGTAATCACTGATCGCAATATAAATATCAAGATCACCATCATTGTCGAAATCGCCCCACGTTCCACCGCCTGCCATGTGCTTGTCAGTCACAATCGCTCCGGTGGTAATCTTGGCAAAAGTACCGTTGCCTTGATTTCGGTATAAAAATTCTTCATGATAGTAAGCAGTCGATCCAAGATAAGCGCCATTGGCAATTAACAAGTCTTCGTAACCATCATTATTCCAATCACCCCATAGCACACCATTACTGGTGTACTTGTCAGGCGGATATGGATCCTTAATGATGAAAGGATCCTGAGCATACAGGTTTGCGAGTGTAATCAAAATGAGAAAAACAATGCCACCCAATAATCCGTAACTGAGTTTCATTCGAAACCTCCTGTAAAAACTTCTCCTCATCCAGCATGGATAATTAAGAGAAAAGACCGGTAAATGTTCTGAGCAATAGAGTCACCGGTATGATTGTACTTTATATTTTTGATCATGCTATGCTTTCGCTTCCCGTTGCACGAGACGGTAGCTGACGGCAGAACCGTCAAATAAAATGCATATCTTTTGACGGCTTTGCCGTCAGCGCTCAGACAAGGGATAAGTCTGCATTTTGCATTATGATGGCCGTTTGGCCGGCACCTGTTCATCGTTTGGCCGGCAACGGA
>CAYSNA010000472.1:0-4231 GCA_964432185.1 uncultured Cytophagia bacterium | reverse complement strand
AAAGTGTCCGGTAATGATTTACCTATTAGAACGTTTCGACCTGCGGCGGCAAAAAATTTAAATTCTGCGCCAATCCATAGGTGATCTTTTTTTGCAGTCTACCCGCGGCGTCAAAGACAAACAGGATGGAGGTTTGATTGTTGATGAGCCCACTGATTTTTTGGTCAAGCGCCGCATCCGCGTTGATGACCAGTTTTTTCTTCGATTTGACAGTGTTGTTTAAAAAAAGTTCAAATTCAAAATTTTCGTTTGGGCTTTGATTTAAAACCAGCACACAGATGTTGTTCTCATCTTTTGAACCGATAACTTTGATATAGTCCTGATTATTTGACGTGACCATAAACTGGCCGTGCATATGGTCGGCCATCATCTGCATATGATAATAGCTGGAACGCGGATAAAATTCGCGCGGCAGACCAAGATAGCCGAAATCCGTGCTCACGGCGTCGGTTTCGCTGATGCACCAGGGATCGACGGTGAACGCGCCGTACTGCATGCCAATGCCGAAAATTTCTGCCATAAACTGGCCGCCGAGAAAAGATGGATTGCCGTAGCCGCGAATATCGCGATCCGGATTGGCCCAGGTGACGTTCACTTCGGTCAGCGCCCACATCAAGGTATTTTCGCCGCTGCGTTGATGTTTTGCATTGGCTTCGTTCATCATCTCCACCAGCGTTTTGGACATACGGCGGATGGTCTCCGGCCCTGAGAAAATCACGTCATTACGGTCAAATTCCTTGCCGTTGGGGTATTTGTGGAAACTAAAGCCGTCGATGAGCCAGGCGCCGTTTTCTTTGAGACCAGTGATGTCGAGCCGGCCGCCGCACAATGCCCGGTACGCTTCCTCTCGGAGTTCACATTCATCGAAAACAAAAATCTTGATGGTGGGATCGATTTTCTTCATCGCCGGCGCGATCCGCAAAATATAGTCGTGCACCTCGTCAATGGTGAATTTTTCGTGCAGGAGCGGCTCGTTACCGATGCACCAGTACAACACGCGTTTGTCGCCGCGCTGGGTAAAATAATCGACCAGCTCCATGGCTTGCAGAGCGGAAAAATGATCCGGCACCTGCAAGAGCGGTTCGGCGCCAATGTGACGAATCGAATCGACCATTGCGCTCAACCGTTTACGTTCCGGTAGATTGTGGTTATAGCCATTGCCGCCAATTCGCACAACCTTCACGCCGCTGTCCTGCACTTTTGGCCATAACAGATGAAGATAGCCGGCGCGATTTTCATCGCCCTGCGCCAGCCAATGGTTCTGGCCAAAAAGATAAGGGCTGATCGTTTGCGTTCTGATCGTCGGTGTTAACAGGATGATGATCAACAGCACTAATGCATTTTTCGTCACGAGTGGCCTCCGTAATACACATTTGCAGACTTTTTTAAAAGTCCATGCAGCTACTTAATGAACAAGCCCACGGAATGCACGAAAAAGCGCGGAAGTAAATACAGCATTATCCGCGTTTTGTCGCGTATTCCGCGGGCTACTAATTGATAGTGCTCGAACGCTGCGCTTTTCAATTTTTCACTATTAAGAGTTGATTGTACCTTTATCGTGCAACCATACTCTACTCTGCTAAAATAAGTCTTATTTGTTAAAAGTTCAAACACTCATTTCATTGCGAGAAAAATACAGTCATCGTGATTTTCTAACTCGCGGCCCGCTCAATCTTTTTAATTTACTTTTTTTTCTGCACAAAAATATTAGTTTAAAATGAATTGAACGATTAATATACAAGCTGACGAAAACGGTGCGATTTTGCCAAGCACCGAATACGTCATTATCCCGGGGGACGGAGGTTCACTATGAAAAAATTAGTGCTGATTGGCGTTCTCGTTTGTGGAGTTTTGCTGAATGCTCAGACCGAGTTGGACATTACCGATGAGATTCAATCTTTCGAAAATCTTGAAAATAGGATTGTTAAAATGTACGGCACCTCCGAGTTACATCTGACGAGCGACATCGATCCGCTGCCCGGCAGCGTGGTGAAATTGTACTCAGAAGATGCCTGGGTGTTTTTTGATTATATTCGCCCGTCTGTTGTCGATGCCACGCTTCTCGAAAAAATCCAGGTGATGGATTCCAGCGCCGTGCGCGGCAAAAATGTGCGCGTGGTGCAATTTGTCAATGGCGCCGTGGTTATCCCGCACTCGCCGGATTATTTGCCGTTGACCGTTTTTGACGGAGCCGACTACAGCGGCACGTCCATGTCCATTGGCTTGTACGACTATTATCGCAGTTCAAGTCTGTTGAGCGATTTGAACGATCAAATCAGTTCGTTCACATTAAAGCGCGGCTACATGGCCACCTTTGCCGTCAGCTCCAACGGGTCCGGGCCGAGCAAGGTGTATGTGGCGCAGGACGGCGATATCGAGATTGCGAATCTGCCGCCGGATTTGAATGACAAAGTCTCTTTTGTGCGCGTTATTCCCTGGCGCTGGGCCAATAAAAAAGGCTGGGCCGGCTCGACCGTTCAGGATGCGGACAAGCTCAATTCATCTTGGCGTTACGATTGGGATAATGTCGCCACTTCGACTCTGGACGTTGAATATATTCCGATGCGCCACAACCGCTGGTGGAATTCCTATGAAAATATCAATAATAAAAAAAATAGCACACACGTACTGGCGTTCAATGAACCGGAGCGGCCGGACCAGGCGAACATGACGGTTGCCCAAGTGCTCGCCGAATGGCCGAATTTGCTCGCCTCTGGTTTGCGTCTCGGTTCACCGGCGCCCTCCGATGGCGGACTGGCTTGGCTGTATGATTTTCTTGATCAGGTGGATGCACGAAATTACCGTGTTGATTTTGTCGCAGTGCATTATTACAAAGGCGGCTGGTCGGCGCAACAATATTACAACTGGCTCAAAGATATACACCAGCGCACCGGCCGTCCATTGTGGATCACCGAGTGGAATAACGGCGCCAACTGGACCTGCTGCGAGCCGACCTATGAGCAACAAAAACAAATCATCGGCAATATTATCACCATGCTCGATACGGCCAGTTTTGTCGAACGCTACTCGATTTACAACTGGGTGGGCGATACCCGCGCGATGATTTTGAACTCTAATTTGACACCGGCAGGCGAGGTGTATCGCGATAACCAATCGCCCATGGCATATAACGATCCGGGACATGTGCCGGCGGAGCCGTCGGGTTTGCAAGGCTCGCCGGTGTCCAGCACACAGATCAGGCTGGACTGGACGGACAACTCGACCAATGAGCTCGGTTTTAAAATTGAACGAAAAACCGGCGACGACGATTTTGTGCAGGTTGGCCGCACGAGGGCGAACGCAAAAAATTATCGAGATGACAAGCTGATGGCCGCGACGGAATACACCTATCGCATTGTGGCGTATAACTCGCTTGGGCCATCAGCGTATTCGAATGAAGTGAGCGTGACGACGGAATCGGGTCTTAGCGTTTTGGCGCAAGATAACTGGAAACTGCATTACGTCGACAGCGAGGAAAAGACCGGTGAAGACGGCGCAGCGGTCAATGCGTTTGACGGCAATGTCAGCACCTTTTGGCATACAAAGTGGGATGGCGGCAGCCCGCCACCACCGCATGAAATTCAAATTGATTTGGGTAAAAACTATGGCGTCGCCGGTTTTTTGTATCTCACCCGCCAGGACGGCAATTACAACGGCACCATTGCCGATTATGAATTTTACACCAGCACGGACGGCACAAATTGGGGCGAGCCGGCCGCGTCCGGGAAATGGGCAAAATCGTTTTCCGAAAAACGGGTCGAATTTGATGAAGTGAAAGCGCGCTATATTCGACTTGTGGCAAAATCCGAAGTCAATGGCAGTAACTGGTCCTGTATTGCCGAGTTGAATGTGCTTGTCGGCACCGGAGTTGGTGTGGCGCAGACTGAGGATAGTTCGACGCCATTCCGTTTTGTTTTGCAGCAAAACTATCCAAATCCGTTTAATGGCAACACGTTCATTCACTACACGCTTCCGATTAAGGATCATGTTCGTTTGGATATTTATGATATCATGGGCCATCGACTTGTAACGTTGGTGAACGAAGAACGATCCGCCGGTGCGCATTCTCTTTCATGGGATGGCCGAAATGATTTTTCGTTGCCCGTCAGCAGTGGACTGTATCTGTGTCGATTAAGGTCGGGCAGCCAAACTCAGGTGATCAAAATGCACCTGCTCAAATAAGGAAAATTTTCCGGTAGGTTTTGATAGAAAGCAGGTTATTTCGTAGAAT
>CAYSNA010000471.1:0-4232 GCA_964432185.1 uncultured Cytophagia bacterium | reverse complement strand
CATTTTCTTGTTTCGAAACCGTTTGGATGCGCGCTGAATAATCAACATGGGTGATGGCCGGAATGTCCGAGCGCACGATGTTCAGCTTGTCGATGCCCCACAAATGCTGCTCTTCCTCGATCATCTCGCGCTGTTTGTCTTTTTTGACGTTGGCCACCAGCAGCATGTAGGGACTCTTGCAATCGATATCAAAATAATCCGATACCCGTTCTTCCAAAACCGTCGGCGCAAAGGGGCGGAAACTCTCGCGATATTTGATTTTCAAATTCATGCGCGACTGCATGTGCGGCGACCGGGCATCCCCGATGATCGATCTGCTGCCGAGCGCACGCGGACCAAATTCCATGCGATCCTGGAACCAGCCGACGACGTTTTCTTCGGTCATTAACTGTGCCGTTTGTTCTATCAGATCATTGTCGTCCATTTTATGAAAAGGAATATCATGATTGTAGAGAAAATCCTGGATTCTCTCGTTGTCAAATTCAGGTCCAAGAAGGGACGCGGACTGAAAATCGTTGTGGCCATCAGCCTGGCGCTGGTTGCCTTCAATCTGATACCAGGTGAACAACGCTGCCCCAAGCGCGCCACCGGCATCACCGGCGGCCGGTTGAATCCAAATGTTCTCGAACGGCCCTTCGCGCAGCAATCGGCCATTACCGACACAATTGAGCGACACGCCGCCGGCGAGACAGAGATTCTTTTGTCCGGTTTCTTTATGCACATGTCTGGCGGCTCGCAGCATAATTTCTTCCGTCACCTCTTGAACCGAGCGCGCCAAATCCATCTCTTTTTGTGTCAGCTTGGATTCCGGTTTGCGTGGCGGGCCGCCAAACAGGGTGTCGAATTTTTTATTGGTCATGGTCAAACCGGAGGCATAATTAAAATAAGCCATATTCAATTTGAACGAACCATCGTGTTTGAGATCGACAAGATAATCGAGAATGGTCTGTACGTATTTGGGCTGACCATATGGCGCCAGTCCCATGACCTTGTACTCGCCGGAATTCACTTTGAAGCCTGTGTAATAGGTAAAAGCAGAATACAGCAAACCAAGCGAATGCGGGAAATGCAGCTCGGAATCAATTTCGATGTGATTATCTTTTCCAACACCAAAGGAGGTGGTGGTCCACTCGCCAACGCCATCCATGGTGAGGAACGCGGCCTCTTGATATGGCGATGGGAAAAAAGCCGAGGCGGCGTGCGATTCATGATGCTCGGGAAAAACAAGGTCGCCGTAATAATCGAGTTCTTTGTGGATGAGATCCGGAATCCACAATTTCTGTTTGATCCACAACGGCATGGCCATCAAATAGGATGTTAAACCGCGCGGTACGTAGGCCAGATAGGTTTCGAGGATCCGCTCAAATTTGATGAACGGCTTGTCGTAAAACGCGATGGTGTCAATGTCATCAATATCAAGTCCGGCAAAATCCAGACAAAATTGAATGGCATGATGAGGAAAATTAAAATCGTGCTTTTTACGCGTGAAACGTTCTTCCTGCGCCGCAGCGACAATTTTTCCATCCTGCACCAGACACGCCGCACTGTCGTGGTAAAAACATGAAATTCCGATGATGTTCATTCAGCAAAAATATCCAGATCGTTTTCTTGAAAAGTCAGTTGATTGTTAATCTCCTCGGCCTGCCAGTCCTTCATGAGGAAAAATTTTCCGGTGGCTTTAGCGTAAATGTGCCCGTCAGCATCAACGATTTCACCTTCAGCCATCGAGTAACGCGATTTGTGTTCGGTCGCGCGGCCACGCACCGTAACGTCAAGTCCAACCGGCAGAGGACGGATAAAACGCACATTCAGCTCGGCGGTCATAAACATCATCTTTTTTTCAACGGCGATGGCCCAGCCAATCGTTTCGTCCAGTAACGCCGTTGTGATGCCGCCGTGCACGATGCCTTTGTAACCGGCCTGGCGAAAGTCCGCTTTAAAATTCACTTCTACGCCATCATCCGTCACTTTGAAGCGACGATTCAAAGTGCTCGGATTCACATGGGGATGGCCGCACACCAGGCATCCCTCATAGGTTGGTAAATATTTCTCAGACATTGAGAATCATCTCGCTTTCTACTATCTGCAAAACATCGAGTGGATGTTTAACCGCAAATGTGGCGATTTTTTTCAACTCGTCAAAATGATCGGAAAAGCCCCACAGCGCGAGCGCCGATTTCATCGAGGCGGCATTGGCGGCGAGAATATCATTATCGGTGTCGCCGAGCATCAGGGCGCGGTCCGGATGAATGTCCAAATCGTTGCAGATTTTCAACAGCATATCCGGCGCCGGTTTGGGCTGCGGCACCGCATCGCGCGATATAATTAGATCAAAATAAGGTGTTAAATTAAGACCAATCAAAACGGCGTCGGTGCCGTCGCTCGCCTTGTTCGTGGCTACAGCGCATATGATGCCTGTATCACGCAATTCATTGAGCAAATCGATAATACCATCAAACGGCTCAGCGTGGTCCGCGCAGCGTTCCCAATAAATGGGGCGAAAAAGCTCGTGTAATTCATCGGCGCGGTGCATGGCGCCGCCCAGCACATATTTTACAAAATCAGCCGGCCCCGGCCCAATGGCTTTTTTCGCCATCTCCATCGAGATGGTGGGCAGATTCATCTGCTGCAACGCCAAGTTGAGACAAAGGTGCACATCAACCGATGTATCGACCAGCGTTCCATCAAGATCAAAAATAACCGCATCAAACTGCTGCATTGGTTCTCCAAAATCGTGAATGTCAATGTACGAAAATCGTAAATGTTATCCAACAGCGAAAGGCGGCGCAATAATCCAGCGAATAATTCATAGCTATTTTTACAGATTATTTGTAGTTTGAATTAACTGTTAAGGGAGGATTTTATGTCAGAAAAAAAAGATTTGCAGGCATCCGACATTTTGCTGGCCGAATACAATTACGGGCAAGAAACAGCGGCACAGGCCATGGAAGATCGTCACAAGATGGTCAATTATTATTTGCTCATCGTTGGTGTTTTGCTGAATGCAGTAGCCACACTTATGAAGGGTGAGGTGTCGTCGTCAAGTTTGGCCAATATCAAAATTGAGTATGCTGTCAGTGCGGTGCTGTTTACGCTATTTATCATTGGCGTGCTCTATATCCTTAAACTGGTGCGCCTGCGCGAAGCATGGGGCAACAGCGCCCAAATGATGAACGGCATCAAAAAGTATTATGATGAGCATATTGAAGGTCACACGTTGATCCCGGATGTCATCACATGGAATCATATCTCATACAAAAAATACATAAAGTTAAACGGCTGCAAAACGCTGTTCTTTTATTCGGCGTTTTTAATCATGTTGATTGATTCTCTCGCATTGGGTGGTGCAGTCTTTTTTCTCCGTCCCGAATGGTATGCTGTGGGCCCGTTTTTCGCCGCCAGTCTGCTCATTCAATTTTTTCTGTATCGATCAATGCTAAAAGGTAAAAATGAAAGTAAAGATTAAAAATATCACCAATGAGTATAAAGGCTTTTTCACCCTCGAAAAAGCAAAATTGCAGTTTGAAAAATTTGATGGCTCGGCCAGCGAAGAAGTTATTCGCGAAAATTTTTACCGCGGCGATTCTGTGGCTGCTCTCATTTACGATACAAAAAATCAACTGGTCATGCTGGAACGGCAATTTCGTTATCCGGTTTACGCGGTTGAACCGGAAGATGGCTGGATTGATGAACTGGTCGCCGGCAGCGTCAAAGACGGCGAGGATCCGGTTGACACCTTGTTGCGAGAACTCGAAGAAGAAGTGCATATGTCCGCGAGTCGAAAAAAACTGCAGTATATCAGCACGTTTTACGTCAGTCCGGGCGGAACATCCGAGCGCATTCATCTGTATGCCATGGACAAGGTCTTGAAGAATTATCGTTTCAAACGCGGCGGGCTGGCCGATGAGGTTGAGGATATTGAAATTTTAATACTGCCGTTTTCCGACGTTTTTATGCGAATGGAAAACGGCCTTATCAAAGATGCAAAAACCATAATTGCGGTACAGTGGTTGAAGAAAAAAATCATGTAATGTGCTGTAAAACGAAATATCGTTGTTTTAAAGCGGCCTGATGAAACTTGGCCCAATCGGTGTTTCTGAATTTTTGGATATCTTTTTCCTTTAAAACGTCCATCGCCGCCTTGCGCCATTCGTGCTTTTCGTACCTGTATCGTTCATCCGTAAAAAATTCCGGATATTCTTCCTGCCATTGTCTGCATTTTTCCATCAACA
>CAYSNA010000470.1:0-4235 GCA_964432185.1 uncultured Cytophagia bacterium | reverse complement strand
GATGGTTTTGTGAACACCAGTTTATTTTCCGTGCCGTTCAACAGCCGTTTAATATTTGATCGGTGCGTAAAAATGATCAACGCGGCGGCGATAAAACTAAAAATGTATAACGACGTTTGAACGGGAATGTCAAGCGCATATCGAAAAATCGTCAGCGTGATGGGCAACGCCACGGCTGCGGACATGGAGCTGATGGAGACAATTTTTGAAATAAACAGAACGACGAAAAAGACGACCAAACAGATCAACAGCGCTTTGGGGAAAAGCGCCGCCAACATACCGGCCGCGGTGCCAACACCTTTGCCGCCTTTAAAGCCGGCAAAAATCGTCCAGATGTGACCGAGGATAGCGGAGACACCGGCAAGGATCATGATCATACCGGATTCCAGCGGCATGCTGCCAATGACAATTTTCGACACCCAAAACGTCGCGGCAAAACCTTTAAAGGCATCAAACAACATGACAAAAATGCCCGGCCCCGGTCCGAGAACGCGAAAGACATTGGTGCCGCCGGCATTGCCGCTGCCATGCTCGCGAATATCAATACCTTTTAAAAGTCGCCCAACAATAATACTGGTCGGGAAGGAACCAATTACATAGGATACCAGGATAATGACGAGAATGCTTAACATGGAAGTGTCCTGCAAAAGTTGAGTGGAATGTTGTGAAAGAATATAATCAATTTTGCAGGGATGTAAAAGAGAAATAAACCCTGTATAGGCCAAAACCCGGACAGGGTAGAGAAATCACACATCACCCAACACGGCAATCGCGCAGGCGCCAAAACCCACATGCGCGCCGAGCGCCGGCGATGCCGCCGTGATGAAAATATCATCTGTATTGAACCGCTCCTGCAGATCGTTTTTATATCGCTCGGCAAGGTCCGGGCTCATCACATGGGCGATGCCAAAACGGGGATTGCTGATGGTCCTGGCGTAAGATTCGGCCAGGTCGTATACTTTTTGTCGGACTTTTTCCAAACCTATCACCTTGGCTGCTTGGTAAACTTTGCCTTCGCTGTCAAATGAAATGACCGGCTTGACGTTCAAGATGGAACCAATGATCCCCTTGGCTTTTGGAATTCGCCCGCTTTTAATCGCCTGTTTTAACGACGGAATGCTGACAAAAAAGCGCATATTTTGTACAGCCGCGCGCAGCTTTTCGACAATGGCCGAATGCGCCACACCTTGCTGCACGAGGCGCGTCGCCTCCTGCACAATGAGTCCCAATCCCACGGTCGTGGAGTGGGCATCAATAATATCAATTTGGGTTTTTCTCATGAACGGCGTTGCGGCCACGCGCGCGCCATTAATCGTGCCGCTCAAATGCTGCGTGATGTGCATGGAAATAACCGATTCATAATTTTCGACAACGCGCCGGTACACCTCCGCAAAACTCGAAATGGACGGCTGCGACGTGCTGATCTCGCCACCGGATGCGGCATAAAGCTGATAAAATTCGTCCGGTTGAATTTCAACGCGGTCGATAAAACTTTTATCGCGAATCTTCAGGTGCAGCGGCACAACATGCACGTTGGCGTCGCGCAGCACTTTTTCCGGCAAATCGCATGTCGAGTCGGTCACCAGAGCAATGCCGAGCTTTGTCTGTTTTTTAAGCTTTTTCTCAAACTGCGCGCGCATATCCTCAACTTTGGTCTGCACGATCTCGCCGTACTCTTCGACCAGCGCAAAAACACCGTCCGGATTATTGGAGTGAATGTGAATGCGCGCCTTGTTTTTTGTGCCGATAACAATGAGCGAATCGCCAAAAGCTGACAATTTTTCTTTCATATCATCGCGGTCAATATCATCACCCTTGATAAAACATTGCGTACAGAACTGATATTTGGCTGCTTCCTCGGCGCTGTGCGTATGGTGCTTGACTTTATCCATCACCTGTGATCCGACGGCCATGGCGGCGATTTTGCCGTTTTCCAGAAAATCGAGCATACCTTCGAGCATGTTAACAAAACCTTCGGCGCCGGCATCAACAACGCCGGCTTTTTTCAGCGCCTTTAGTTTTTTCGGCGTATCGGCCAGTGATTGTTTGGCGCTCGCCAAACCGCTTTTCAACAGGTCAATAAAATCCGTTTTAATGTGGGCATGTTCTTTAATATGATTCGCCCAGTCGCGCATGACGGTTAAAATCGTACCTTCCTTCGGATTGGAAATCGCCGCATGCGCCACATCAACGGCGTTGTGTACGGCAGAGGCAAATTCATGCGTGGCGACCTGCGCTTTGCCCGCCACTTTTTCAGCCAGCCCCTGGAAAAATTGCGCCAGGATGACGCCCGAATTACCGCGCGCACCCTCCAGCGCGGAATCGGCAATGGTTTCGCTCATATCACCAAATGATTCGTGATGCGATCGCTCCGCCCCGGCGGCAATGATCCGCATGGTTTCGGCCATATTCGTGCCCGTATCACCATCGGGCACCGGAAATACGTTGATGTCGTTCAGATGCTGCTGGTTCTGCTCAACCTTTGTCGCCGATGCAATAATGGAATGCTTGAACCGAATACCATCCAGATAGTCTATTATTTTTGCTTTATCCATTCACAATCCTGTTTGAAATTTAAAGATGACCAAAATAAACGAAAAAGGCGAACAATCCAACAAAATTAATCCCGGATTGTTCGCCTTTAAAATTTGATGCGTGAGTGCTGGTAAGGATGCTTTTAACTTTTACTTTTCAGGATGGGGGCCAGCTCGTTGGCATACGCGCCATGTTGGGCCAGTTTGATTTGCGTCTGTAAGTAGCCAAGCGGCGTGCCCATATCGAGGCGTTCGCCGGCCACCTCGTATCCAATGGCTCCTTCTTTGTCGATGAGCTCGGCCAACGCTGTTGTCAGTTGAATTTCACCGTTATCACGGACATTTTTTTCAACGTGTTCACCGAGGATGCGAAAAATCGTTGGCGTGAGAAGATACATGCCGAAAATGGTGAGAAAGGTTTTTGGCGGCAGCTCCGGGATGATCAATTTGTCGCGCGCCTGCTCGGGCGTTGGTTTTTCGAGGATACGATCCAATTGATATAAACCGAGGCGCGAGTCGATTTGCTCGCCCGCCACGGTGCCGAAAAGATAAAGTTGCTCGATGGGTGTCTGCTGCACAGCGAAAATGGATTTGTGAAACCGGTGATACAAGTTGATGAGTTGCTGGGCGCACGAGGTCTCTACCTGCGACAGATACACATGATCACCAAGCATGAGCAACACCGGATCATCGCCGGCCCACTCGTGCGCACAGAAAACCGCGTGCCCGAATCCATGTTGTTCGGTTTGGTGCACATAGGTGATGGCGCTGCGCATTTTTTCCAGAAGATCGGATTGCGCTAATCCCCATGGCTTATTATCAAAAGCCTTTTTCTCCGATTTTCTCAAACCTTGAAAATGCGCCTTGAACTGTTTTTCTCCGCCCGGTTGAACGATGATGGCAATGTCTTCTATACCGGCGCTCAGCACTTCTTCAACAATAATTTGAATGGTCGGTTTGGCGATGCCGTCGCGGTCGATGAGCGGAAAAAGTTCCTTTTGCACGGCATTCGTCGCGGGATATTGTCGAGTGCCCTTTCCCGCCGCGGTGATGATGGCTTTTTTGATCATTTTATGTTCCCACTGTTTTCTGCCTTTGTACATCAACAATCGTGTGGTGCAGAAATTTCCCAAAATCAAAATTGGAAATTCTGCAAGCCCATTCGATTACGGTAACGTTATAGACAATGCGTCACGTTTTTCCATCAAAACAGCTATGGCACACAGGTTCATTCCAAAAGAACAGTCGAGTGGCTTTTCTCAAATGTCGCATCGACAAGGACAGGCTTATGAAACAATTCCATCTTCGATTTTGTCGGCGCCAGGTTGACGGCATCATCAATGACATCGTAAAAGATCCAATTTTAGCCATACCGGACACCGGCGGAGTTTTTGTCATCGGCACGGCCGACGGTACCAATATGGTTTACCCGTGGGGCACGTCGCCCATTTTTTATATTGGCCTTGCGGAAAATTTATACAACCGTTCCGGCCAATACCGTGATTCCATCCAGGCGGCGCAGAAAAACCATGAAGAATACTGGGGATATCCGCGCTATCAGTACGGCGCCGCATTCGGCGCGAGCCTGGCGTGGTTTGGCTTAAAGAGCGCCCCGGAAACAAGCGCTTTGGAATCGGATTTGATGTATTGCTTTTACGATATGTACGGCGCCATTCCGGTGGCCAACGGCGTGTGGCCGAG
>CAYSNA010000469.1:0-4238 GCA_964432185.1 uncultured Cytophagia bacterium | reverse complement strand
TGATAAAAAGCGCCGGGTGTTTGGCGAATTCACCGAGAATAAAATTTTTGTACAGCGGCAAAAGCGCGCCGTCGGCGTACATTACATAGGCTTCCGGCTCTGTTGACGCCGTGTAAAAATTAAAAATGCCGGCGGCGAAAAAGACGAGAATCCATAATATTCGACCCACTGTGAACCATCGCCAACTGACAAAAAGCAGAAGCAGAAAGACGATCTGCGACATCGTATAGGGCAACCAGTATGCCGATAACGTCATTTTTTACCTCGCACAATAAATGTTGTAAAACTGCGGACAGCCAAAAACCATGCCGCGATAAACCAGAGCGCCAGAACCAATATCGAAAACAACGCGCGCGCTACGCCAAGTTCATCATGCGTTCCTGAGAGCAAAACAAGTTGAGCGTGCGACGGCAGCAGGTAGAGCCACCAACTGTTGTAAACCTGCAGATAATCCAGCAAGGGCAGAGCAAAGAAAATCGTGCCGGCCATCACGCCAAAAAGATAGCCGTTCAACGACGTGACGCGCGCGCCTACGGCGAGGCCGATCAAAATAAAAATGCCGGAACTGAGCAAAACGCCGAGGATAAAATAGCCAATGGATGGCCGGATGCCGTTGGGCAGAATCAAAATGATCAGACTGGCGAGCAGGGCAATGAGAGAGAGGGAGAGAATTTTGGCGATCACGTACTCGGCCAATCGCACGGGCGTGACAAACAGGCTTTGCAAAATATTCTGTTGTTTTTCCAGCAATAAAATCGCGCCGATGAAGGTCAGGCCAAGAACGGATGTATCCGAAAAAACAAGAGCATTGGTCACCAGCAACCGCTGCGCCTCCGGTATACTGATTAAAATGCCAATGTAGATGGCCGAAATGATCAGATAAATCGCATAAAAACCATGCCGGAATTGAAATCGCACATCATATAAAAAAAGTTGCAGGGTGCGGCGGATCATGACAATTTTCGCCCGGTAATTTTGATGAAAATATCTTCCAGCGTCGCTTCGCCGGTGTGGATGGTTTCGATTTTTTCGGATTTTATCAGTTGAAGAAATTCCGGATTTGCACCAATATTGTCGATTGGAAATTCGCTGCGAGCCGTATGGCCATCGATCCGATATTCCACATTGACGGTTTTGCGGCCATGCTGCAATTTCAGGTTGCGCGGCGAATCGATGACCGCCAAGGTCCCATCCACCAAAAAGCCGACGCGGTCGCACAGCTCGTCCGCATCGGTCATGTTGTGCGTGGTGAGAAAAATGGTTGTGCCGTTTTTCTGCAAATCCAGAATGATGTTTTTCACCGTCCGGGCATTCACCGGATCGAGCCCGGAGGTGGGCTCATCGAGAAAAAGAATGTTCGGCTTGTTGAGCAGCGCGCGGACAAAATTCAGACGCATGCGCATGCCTTTGGAAAAGGCGGAGACGCGGGTATTTTTATCCTCGATCAAACCGACCATGTCGAGCAGCTTTTCCGGGTCTTCGGTTCCATCGCGATACAATGATTTGAACAATTTGAGATTTTCCAGCGCGGTAAATTTGCTATAGAGATTTGGAAATTCAAACGCCACGCCAATGTGCTCGTAAATGGATTTATCCGCCTGCCTGATTTCGCGATCGAGCACCCGCACCGATCCCTGATAGTTTTTCAAAACGCCGTTGATGATTTTTTGCGTTGTGCTTTTCCCGGCGCCCGATGGGCCGAGAAAGCCAAAAATTTCACCGGCCGCAATGGAAAACGACATGTCTTTTAGGGTTTGCGCCGGGCTTTTGGGATACGAAAAATTCAACTGCTGGACGGTGATCATTCTGTCTTTCTCACTTTTACTTTTGTATGTGCAGGCCGAAAAGTAACGCCGGAATGTGGTGAAAAGCAAGTAAAGTTTACATGTATGCTTCATTTTGACTGATCAGGATGCAAAAGTGCAAATTAAAGCAGTTTTTTTATAAATAGTTTTTTATATTTCTTGACATATCAATAACCAAAGAGGGTACTATGCTAAAAAAAGGGATTTTACTTTTGACAGGACTACTTATGGTCTCGTGTTCAACCAAATCGAATAATCCATTGCTGCAAACCTGGGACACGCCGTTTGGCGTACCACCGTTTGCTCAGATTCAGGAGAAGCATTTTCTACCGGCGTATAAAGAAGCGATGAAACAGCACAATGCTGAAATTGACGCCATCCTGAATAATAATGAAGAACCGACGTTTGAAAACACTATTGAAGCTCTGGAATACAGTGGTTTGTTGCTGAGCAAAGTGTCGAATGTTTTTTCGCCGTTGCGTTCGGCCAATACAAACGATGAAATGCAGGCGATTGCCAAAGAGTTGTCGCCGTTGCAAACAAAACACAGCGATGACATTAACCTCAATCCGCAATTGTTCGAACGTGTCAAAGCCGTTTATGAGAAAAAGGATGAATTGAATTTAACCGACGAGCAGGCCAAGCTGCTAAAAGATACCTATGACGGTTTTGTGCGCCAGGGCGCCAATTTGCCGGATGACAAAAAAGAAGAGCTGCGCGCCATCAACGAAGAGCTGTCCATGCTGACGCTCAAGTTTGGTGAAAATGTGTTGGCGGAAACCAATGATTTTAAACTTGTGCTTGATAATGAAGCGGATCTGGCCGGTTTGCCGCAATGGCTGATTGATCAGGCAGCCGATGCAGCACAGGAAAACGAACTCGACGGCAAATGGGTGTTCACTCTGCACAAACCGAGCTGGATCCCGTTTTTGCAATATTCAATCCGACGCGATCTGCGCGAAAAACTCTACACCGCCTGGATGCATATTGGCGATAACGGCAACGAGCTCGACAACAAGGACATCATTTCCAAAATCGTTTCGTTGCGCGTAAAGCGCGCCAATTTGCTGGGATTTGATTCGCACGCCGCTTATGTGCTTGACAACAACATGGCGAAAACGCCCGAGAATGTCTATGACTTGTTGTACCAGGTCTGGAATCCGGCGTTAAATCGCGCCAAGGCTGAGGCGTATGACATGCAGAAGATGATCGATCAGGACGGCGGCGATTTCAAGCTGGCAAGCTGGGACTGGTGGTATTATGCGGAAAAAATCCGCCAGGACAAATACGCGCTGAGCGATGATGTCTTAAAACCCTATTTCCAGTTGGAAAATGTTAAACAAGGTGTTTTTGATGTTTGCAAAAATCTTTACGGCCTGCAATTTGTCGAGATGACCGATGTGCCGGTTTATCATGATGACGCCATGGCTTATGAGGTGAAGGAAGCGGACGGCACGCACGTGGCCGTGCTGTACATGGATTTTCATCCGCGCGCCAGCAAACGCAGCGGCGCCTGGATGACCGAGTTCCGCGGCCAGTATAAAAAAGATGGCGAGAACATCGCGCCCATCGTCTCTATCGTCATGAATTTTTCCAAACCGACCGGCGATCTGCCGTCGTTGTTGACGCTTGACGAAGTGGAAACGTTCTTCCATGAATTCGGTCATGCGCTGCACGGCATGCTGTCGGATTGTACTTATCCGAGCCAGGCCGGCACCGGGGTTCGCCGTGATTTTGTCGAGCTGCAGTCACAGATCATGGAAAATTGGGCGACACATCCGGAGGTGATGAAGAGCTATGCCAAACATTATCAAACCGGCGAGTCGATTCCGGATGAATTGATCGCCAAGATTGATGCGAGCAGTAAATTTAATCAAGGTTTCCAGACGGTGGAATATACTGCCGCGTCATTTTTGGATATGAATTACCACACCTTGACCGATACCGCGCCAATAGAAGATGTGGATGCCTTTGAAGCAGAATCGATGAATAAAATTGGTCTGATCTCGGAAATTATTCCGCGATATCGCAGCGGCTATTTTCAGCATATTTTTGCCGGTGGTTACTCGTCCGGATATTACAGCTATCTGTGGGCTGAGGTTTTGGATGCGGACGCATTTGAGGCGTTCAAAGAAACCAGCCTGTTTGATCAAGCAACCGCATTGTCCTTCCGGGAACATATTCTCGAACGCGGCGGCACCGAAGAACCCATGGTGCTGTATCGACAATTCCGCGGCCGTGATCCCGAGATTACCCCACTGCTGAAACGCCGTGGTTTGATGTAGGATTTATCCACCATGTGCAACGCACCTTCAGAGGTGCGTCGCACATACTTTCTTTTCTTAATTCCGCTTGAATTTCTCACCATTCTTTTCTATAATGATCCAAGCAAACCTTGTAGTCGTATAAATCAGGCCATTAAATTTAAAAAGT
>CAYSNA010000468.1:0-4253 GCA_964432185.1 uncultured Cytophagia bacterium | reverse complement strand
ATCACGTTACGGGCATAGGAGCCCCACGATGATAAAAGACATTTCAGATTCTAAAGCAGTGGATAACCAGGAAAGAAGGCACTATGATTAAAAATTGCCGGCACATTCAACACAGCCTGCCGTCTTTGCCGTTAGACATACTCGGAAGGGAGGTTTAGCATGTCGCCACGATCAAAAGCACCACTTATTAGCCGCATCGCCTTCATCGGCAATTATCTTCCGCGCCAGTGTGGCATCGCTACGTTCACAACCGATTTGTGTGAAGCTGTTGCTGATGAATTCAGCAATATAACGTGCATCGCATTGCCGGTAAACGACATCGAAGCCGGATACGCCTATCCACCGCGCGTGCGATTTGAGCTGTCGGAAAAGGACATTAAATCGTATCGCCGCGCTGCCGACTTTTTAAATATCAATAATGTTGACCTTGCCTGCCTGCAGTTCGAATATGGAATCTTTGGCGGACGCGCCGGAAGTCACATTCTGGCGCTCTTGCTGGAATTGCGCATGCCTATCGTCACAACGCTGCATACCATTCTCCATGAACCCAATGCGGATCAAAAGCGGGTCCTTGAGCAGGTGGCCGCGTTATCCGACCGCCTGGTAGTCATGAGCCAACGAGGCGCACAGTTTTTACAGGACATCTATGGCGTAAAGCCGGACAAGATTGATTTTATCCCGCATGGCATTCCCGATATACCATTTGTCGATCCGAGCTTCCACAAAGACCTGTTTGGCGTCGAAGGGAAAATCGTATTGCTTAGCTTTGGTCTCCTGTCAAAGAACAAAGGCATCGAGACGGTGATCGAAGCCCTGCCCGCCATTGTCGCCCGTTATCCAAACGTCGTCTACATTATCCTTGGGGCCACTCATCCTCATGTTATTCAACAGGAAGGTGAAACCTATCGATTATCCCTGCAATGGCTGGCCCATGAAAAAAATGTCGAAGGCCATGTCGTTTTTTACAATCGTTTTGTCAGTTTGGAAGAACTCGTTCAATTTATCGGCGCCGCCGATATTTACATCACGCCATATCTTGATGCGGCCCAAATAACCTCGGGCACGCTGGCCTATACCCTCGGAGCAGGAAAAGCTGTCATTTCAACGCCCTATTGGTACGCTCAAGAGATGTTGGCTGATGAAAGAGGTTCGCTGGTGCCGTTTCGTGATGCCGCAGCGTTAGCCGCCCAGGTCATCGATCTGCTCGATGATGAGTCCAAACGACACGCCATGCGTAAACGAGCTTATCTCTTCGGTCGCGACATGGTCTGGCAACAGGTCGCGCGCCGATATATGGATAGTTTTAATCGGGCTCGCCTCGAACGCCGGCACTTTATTCCTTCCGGCTTTGCCGCGAGAGCCCTGGACAAGTATCCTGGCGACTTGCCGCCGCTCAAGCTCGATCATCTTCACCACATGACCGATGATACCGGTTTGGTTCAACACGCTACGTTTACCGTACCCAATTACATCGATGGCTATTGCACCGACGACAATGCTCGCGCCCTCATTGTAAGTACACTTTTGGCCGAGTTAGAGCTGGAAAAAAGCGAGACCTTGAGCTTGTCAACGCGATATCTGGCCTTTATTAATTTTGCCCTTAATGCAGAGACCGGCCGTTTTCGTAATTTTATGAACTATCAACGAGTTTGGCTGGAAAAAAGCGGCTCGGACGACAGTCACGGCCGCACGCTATGGGCCTTGGGTACATTGCTGGGTCGTACAAATACACCGGCTCTTCAAAGTATGGCCGGCTGGCTGTTTGAGCAAGCATTGCCGGTTATCCTCAAAACCACCAGCCCGCGCGCCTGGGCCTTTACTCTCATTGGTATTCACGAATATCTGCTGCGTTTTAATGGCGACCGCCGAGCCAACCAGATTCGAGATGAACTGGCTAACCGGTTGCTCGAATTATATCAGCATAACCACTCGGATGACTGGCAGTGGTACGAAGACGAGTTGAGTTATTGTAACGCCGCCCTGCCTCATGCCATGCTTTTATGCGGCCAGTCTATTCCCAATGCCGACATGGCGCAGGTCGGATTGGAATCACTCCGTTGGCTGGCCGATCTGCAAAAGTCCGGCGCAGCGTCAAGGCATTTTGTGCCTATCGGTTCTAACGGCTTTTACAAGAGAGGCGGTGAGCGCGCCAGATTTGACCAGCAGCCGGTTGAAGTCCAGGCAATGGTCTCCGCCTGTCTTGAAGCCTTCCGGATTACTTTCGATAAATATTGGTATAAAGAAGCCCGCCGTGCTTTCGAGTGGTTTCTCGGACGAAATGACTTGAACCTTCCCGTTTATGATCCGACCACGGGAGGCTGCCGTGACGGCCTGCATGCCGACCGCCCGAATGAAAATCAGGGGGCAGAGTCAACACTGGCTTTTCTCCATACTCTGCTGGAGTTACGTCTGGCTGAAAATCCGTTACTTTCAATGGAAACTCAAATATTATGAATCCACACTATCCCGAACTTTTTCATCGCTATGACAAAAATCCTATATTGACGGCGGCCGATTGGCCCTATCCGGTCCATTCGGTTTTTAATCCCGCAGCCACGTTGCTGGCCGACGGAACGACGCTGCTTCTGTGCCGCGTTGAGGATCGCCGTGGACATTCACACCTGTGTGTTGCCCGTTCCCAAAATGGCATAGATAACTGGAAAATAGACTCACAACCCACCCTCATGGCGGATCATGAAAACTATCCTGAGGAATTATGGGGTATTGAAGATCCTCGCATCACCTATGTTCCTGAATTGGAACAATATGCTGTCGTCTATACGGCATTCACCCAGGACGGTCCCGGAGTGTCTCTGGCCTTGACAAAAGATTTTCACCATTTTGAACGCTGTGGACTGATCATGTCACCCGATGATAAAGACGCGGCCCTGCTTCCGCATCGGATTGACGGGCACTGGGCTCTAATCCATCGTCCAAGCAGTACCGCTCGAGCCCATATTTGGATAAGCTATTCAACCGACCTATGGCACTGGGGCAGTGACAAGCTCATGATGGAAGCCCGGCAGGGTGGGTGGTGGGATGCTGATAAAATCGGCCTGTCGCCGCCGCCTATCGAAACCGAGCAGGGATGGTTGATGATCTACCACGGAGTGCGACGAAACGCTGCCGGCTCAATTTACCGGCTTGGTTTGGCTTTGTTTGATTTAGCCAAACCAAACATTTGCCTGAAACGCGGCGCTGATTGGGTTTTTGCTCCACAAGAACCTTACGAAATACACGGCGATGTGGATAATGTCGTCTTTCCGGGAGGTTATACAATCGCCCCCGATGGCGATACCATTAATTTGTATTATGGTGCGGCGGACACGAGTATTGCTCTGGCGACTGGCAGTATTCAAGAACTGATGGATTGGCTTGAAAAACAAGGACACGCTTGAGCGCGGTCATGGCCGCTTTATATTGGCTCACTTTTATAGATTGGCATAAACTTGGAAAAATGGCTGAATATGACGGATCAAAGACCAATATTGTAAAGCACAAAATTCATTATGATGATGCAAACAATTCAGTTACAGGATGATAATTCCATCAGGGTAGGTTGTGAAAACCAATAATGTATTCAGCCTCCGCGGTTTGTCTCTGTCGCAACAACGCTCGCGTTCTGAGCTGTAGCATTGGCTTAATCCATTATTAATTCGGCCACGATTATTTCAACATTTATAAAGAAGTCGCTAAAGCGAACCAGTTTTGCCTGCTCAGGCAGGTATCCATTGAAGAGGAAACGACACGAGTCGGACTAGATCCCCGGCCTTCGCCGGGATGACTTGACAACCAGATTGCTAAACCATAAAAGCCACTTTCATAATTCATCAAAGGTAGTCATGAGAAAACATATCATTCTTCGCTGCAAACAGTGCCAGATTAAAACCAATATGACGATAGCCGCCGATCCGGTCAAACACCTGGGCATCTATTGGGTAAAATGCTCCAAATGCAAAAATAATTGGCGTATTCCGATCAAAGAGCTTGAGCGCCTGGCAAGTTAGGCCGCTTTGTATGGTTTCCGACATGCGCAACTCGTGCCCGTTTAAACGTGTTGGCGTAGTGGTGGATTCTCGCCAAGCCGGAAGCGCTTCCCTGTCGCACTCTCGCTGCTCAAACTTGAAGGTTGATAGTCCATCAGCTCCATGGACAATACTCGATCCCGACCTTTGATACGAAGCAACAACGATAAAACCAGGCGTTGTGTCGCATCGTCCATTGCCATTCATATGAACTCGCATCTGCCGTGA
>CAYSNA010000467.1:0-4264 GCA_964432185.1 uncultured Cytophagia bacterium | reverse complement strand
CCACACTATTTTAGCTTTATCAATTTTAATTTTTGAGGGAGATCATGAGATTAAAATTCGGTCTGCTGTTTTTACTGCTATCCTCAACTCTATTTTCGCAGAACATGTTTGGCATTGCCGTTGGCTATTGTCATCTTGCACGACCTCAATCCAGTCCACAAAACAAATCTACTCCCGGTGTGTTTACCGCAGCGCTGCTTGTTCCTGTTCGCCTGCCGGTTGTAGATGCCCATTTTAAGAGCAAAGTAGCCATGTCTTTGTCAAAAAATGAATTTTATGACTATGACCGCTATTTCGAAGAATTTTTCATGTACGATCGTCTGGCGGTTCTTTCAAATACATTTATGTTCGGCAAACGGATATTAACGGATGCCGAGTGGTCGGTATTGCCCCAGGTTGGATTTGGCGGGCGCGCCGAAATCATATATGACGACTGGAAATGGGGCGATGCCAAACTGGATGTCCTGATCGATTTTTCATTATGGATAGAACGCCGCTTTGATTACGCCAACATCGGCGTATTGACAAATTTTGAATTAGACAGATTAGGTGAATCTGCGAGCGTGCTTTCAGGAAAACGATTCAGTTTTGCACTTGTTGTCTCAAAATAGAATCTTGCAATTGAGGGAAAAATGAAAAATTTAATCATAATCTGTTTCATCATCATCTTTTGTCAAAACGCCTCCGCTGAAAAAATAGGCAAGCTCTTTATAGGACGCAGCATCTTCCTGGGGGACTATGACTTTGGATACAGCGACACCCAAAACCTGAACTGTCATGGTGGACGTATCGGCTTCTACCTTCCGCTTTCCATTCCGAATATTGATACTCACTTCAAGTTCTCGGCAGCCAAACATGCATACGCCGCTAACAGGTATTACTCCAGTTATGTTTATGCAACCAACGAAGTGCTGGTGGGAAAACAATTTTCCTGTTCAAGGTTATCGTTTCTTCCACAAGCCGGTGTCGGAATCGTCGGGAACATTGAGTATGAGAAGAACAAAAAGTATAGACCGGATTTTGTGGATGTCTGTTTATCGCTGTCCTGTATTACGGACTACCAATTTGACGGTCTAAATATTGGACTTTTGATTGATTTTTACAAAGGTTTGGAAATTGCCGCGATAACGCCGTCGAACCGATATTTATCTATCTCATTAATTATAAGCAAATAGTACAGCACAAACCGGGGGTAATTTTTTCTATTTTCTTTGAAAAAGACAATCATCAAATATAACGGCATCTCCCGGGCGAAACATTTTATTCAGTTGAAAAATTTATTGCGTTCCTCCGAAATTTAGTTATATTCGCGCGCGTTATATCGATGCACCGTCACAATTGAAACGGAGGATATTGTGGCTCGATTTTCTTTTTTTGTACTCTCTTTTCTGTATGCCGTTTTTGTCTTTCCTCAACAGCCGTTGTCCAATGATGACATCGCTGCTCTGATCAAAAAATATAAAACCGATGAACGCGGCCCGTATCAAGCCATCCGCTGGTTTTGTCCCGATGGCACGGTGTTGCCGCCTCAGGAACGCTGTCCGCAGCCGGGCGGCATTCAGCACGCGCTGCACAAGGAAACGGTCACGCGGCTGGCGCGTGAACAGGGCATTTACCTTGGGCAAATTCTTGCCGGGACGCCTTACGACAACTTTTGGGATGAAACAAACGATCACTCTCGATTAAATCAATATCTTTTTGAAAATTATCTGCAGGCCATCGACGACGGCTGGATTGTGCGCAAAGCGCGTTATTATCGCGGCGCTATCCAGGATGAGGACGAGAACGCCTTGGGGGAAAAATTTCTCCTGTGGGTGTTGGATGATAATCATCGCGTCGAAAGTGATTTTTTTACCATTCGTCAGGCGGCGCGGGTGCTGCCGCATAAAGTCAGTGATAAACGCTGGGATCGAATCCGCGCCACCTCAAAAGTCTTGTCCGATTCCATTCCATCTTTTGTCAATATTCGCATAAAACTGCATGGCCAGCCAGAAATCGGTGACGTGCAAAAAGTTCGCGATTTTCGCCAGAAAAATGCCGGTAAAATCAAAGCATCACAAGCCAAACAATTTGATCAACTGGAAACCGATCTGATCGCCGTCTTTAAGCCGCTGGATTCAAAAAGTCTGCAAAGTTATGTAAAGCTGCTGCTGCCGCAATCCGAAACCGCGCAGAAATTGAACGCGCTCATCGCTTTGCCAAATCTAAATCTGACATCCTCCACGGTAGCGCAGGTTGTCGATGTGATGTGGTCCTGCAGATTGGAGATGATCCGTTTAGAAAAACCGGCGCAGCGATTGGCGGCCATGGATTTGTCCATTGCGCTGGAATCCATGCTGTTCCGCGACATCAATTCGTGGACACCGGCGACTCTGTCCGAGTTGTTGACGAAAAATTATCTCCTCATCAAAGCTGTGGCTGCCTGCGGATTTTTGGAAATCTGGGAGATGAACGAAATTGATTTTTACATCCAGCCGCCGCGCACAAGCTCCATCACCCTGGCTGAATTGCAGCAGCGCGCCGAGTACGCCAAACGCGCAGTGGAATGGAGCAGCGGCATGGTACGCGCCATCTACCAGGAACCGCTGGACAAATTTGCCGCCTTTGAGCCGATGCTGCACAGTTTTATTGACGACCGTATCCGCGTCTCCCTCCTGCTGCCGTTCGGCACAACGGCGGGTGAAGTGGCCGACGTTTATGCCGAACAGGCCGGATTAAAACAACAGGTGTTCAACATCTCATCGCAAAACCAGGTACGCGGCTTGAATCCCGGTTACGCGTTGGGCGAACTTGTGGTGCTGACTACGCTTGACGAACAGACCGTCTTTTCGCCGGAAAAAATTTACGTACTCGCCACGCCACCGCCGGACCTGAAACCGGTCGCCGGTTTGCTGGTGGTGTCCGAAGGCAATCTCGTGTCGCATGTGCAGCTTTTGGCGCGCAACCTCGGTATTCCAAACGCGGTCATTTCACAGCGTAATTTTGACGAGTTGAAGGTCTTTCACGGCAAAAAGATATTTTACGCCGTCTCGCCCGGCGGTATGGTGTTGATGAAAACAGCGGACAGCATGAACCGCGATGAGCTGGCGCTGTTTTCTACCACGGCGCGACGCGAGGACAAAATAACCGTACCGACGAATGCTCTGAAATTATCCGAAACGGGCATCCTCAATCTGCGGGATTTGCGTGCCAAAGACTCGGGCAAAATCAGCGGTCCGAAAGCGGCGAATCTCGGTCAGTTAAAAAGTCTTTTCCCGGAAAATGTGGTTGAAGGTTTGGTGTTGCCGTTCGGTTTGTTTCGGCAGCACATGGACCAGAACATGCCCGGGACATCGTCCTCCTATTGGAATTATTTGCAGGAGACCTTCCACACTGCGCAGCAGCGAAAAAATGGCGATACCGAAGCCAAAATCGAAAGCTATATTTTAGGGCGCCTGGAAACGCTGCGCAACGCCATCAAACAGATGCCGCTGATGCCGGGATTTGAAGCGGAATTGGCTGAGAAATTCAATGCCATTCTCGGCAAAAAACTCGGCGATCTGCCGGTTTTCATCCGCAGTGACACCAACATGGAAGATTTGAAGGATTTTACCGGCGCTGGTCTCAATCTAACTGTGTTTAACGTACGAGAGTCGGACAAAATCAAGCAGGGCATCCGCGATGTGTGGGCGTCGCCGTTCAGCGAACGCAGTTATCAGTGGCGTCAGCGTCTGCTTCTCAATCCCGAAAATGTGTATCCATCCATTCTCATCATTCCTTCTGTTGATGTGGACAAATCCGGCGTGATGATCACCACCGGCGTTTTTTCCGGCGAGGCGACAGACATCACGCTGGCCTTTAATCGCGGCGCGGCCGGCGCCGTGGAAGGCCAGGCTGCGGAATCCTGGACATTGAAATCAGCCGCGCGGCAGCATCTGCTCTCGCCAGGGCGCGAACGGCGTTACACAACGTTGCCCGCGATTGGCGGAACAAAAAAGAGTGTCAGCACATTTGAAAAACCGATTCTCAGCGTTCAGGACATTGGGCGGGTGCGTTTATTCGCGCAGGACATCCGCAAAAAATTGCCTGGCACGCCCGGCATTGAATCACCCGGCCCATTCGATGTGGAGCTCGGATTTAAAGACAATAAAATCTGGCTGTTTCAAGTACGGCCGTTTGTCGAGAGCAAACGCGCGCGGTCATCGGGTTATTTGAATTCGCTCGATCCGAAAATTGATGCCAAACGAGTGATTTCCATGGATTCGAATTTATAATCTTTGTAGAG
>CAYSNA010000466.1:1229-4270 GCA_964432185.1 uncultured Cytophagia bacterium | reverse complement strand
TCGGCAGGGAGGAGGTCGTGCAGGAAGCGCGCGTTGTCTACGATCCAAGCACGTCCTTCAGTTTTGGCGGAGAATACGGCACGATCCAAAAAGGAGATTATTTCAAATCGGATCGCTGGCAACTGCAGAACAGTTTTAATCGGCAAAAATGGCCGTCGTATGACTATAAAATTGAGCGTATTCAGCGCGACCATACAACCAAATCGCAAACATCCGATTGGTGGCGTCAACGCGGCAAAACTGAGTGGACGATCTGGAAGGTCAAACCGCTTTTTGAGTACGAGGGTGAAGTCAAAAAAGAGAACTGGTCCAATTCTATTTATACCGGATTAAAATTCGACGACATCACCGGCGGATTGGAAATTCGCCCGTTTGACAAACTTTTGGTTTCCGGACGCGTGTCGCAACGTGACAATCAAAAATATGTCGGTGCCAATCAATTTGAAAAGGAATCTTTTGCCAACACGCAAAATGTGCAAATTGAGCTGCAACAGATGCGGCAACTCACAGCGTCGCTTGATCTGACCCACCGCGTAAAGAATTATGCCAACAGCGAAACGCCAAACTCGCAAACGGATCTCGCCGAACTTCGTATGCAGCTCACGCCGTGGAACCGGGCGGTGAATGCCAATTGGAACTATCGCATTTCAAACACGGCGACGGCTCGCAAAGAACGCATTTACATCAAAGTCCCGGAAGGTGAGGGCAATTATCGTCTGGATGAAGATCTGAACGAATATGTTTACGACCCGCTGGGCGATCACATTCTGAGAATTTTAACCACGGACCAGCTCATCCCCACGATCGAGATGCAGACCAGTTCGCGCCTTCGCCTGGAACCGAGCAAAATTTTTAAACGCCCAGGCGCTGCGGATTCGACAACATCGTTCTGGCAAAAATCTCTCAGCGCCCTGTCATCCGAGACCTATGTGGCGCTGGAAGAACGCACCGAGACCGATAATGTTATGGATGTTTATCTTTTGCGCACCAAAACATTTCGTCAGCAAGAGAACACGATTCTCGGCTATATGCAATTTCGCCAGGATGTTTTTCTTTTTGAACGCAGCCGCGACTTTTCCGTTCGTTACCGCTACCGAACGCGCGACGAGTTGAACAATCAGTTTCTCGAAGGCGGCGAGGAACGTATTGAGCGAGAAAATGCCGTGCGCTTGACAACGCGGCTGTCGCAACTTTTTAGTTCGCAATCCGAATTGACGCAGAAAAGGACGGCGCGTTATTTCAACTATGCCGGCAAACAAAACCGGGATATTTACGCGACGCAACTCAATGCCGATCTCTCCTACACGCCAACAAGTATCTTTCAAGTCGCATTGGAAGGGCGTCTGTCATGGGAGGAGGACGTGGTTTACGAAGCGCCGACCAAAGTGCAGTCGTATGGTTTAATTCCGCGTGTGACCTATTCGTTTCGCAACAAGGGCCGTTTGCGTGGCGAATTTGAATGGAGCTATGTAGATGCACAGCCCAAAGATCGAGTGCTGCCATACGAAATGGCGAACGGCCGCAGCATTGGTCAATCCACGCGCTGGGATATTCGTTTCGATTATCGTATCAACAGCGTCATTCAGGCCACGCTGTCCTATTCCGGCCGGAACGAACCGGAACGCGAGCGCGTCATTCACACCGGCCGCGCCCAGGTCACTGCGGCATTCAGGTAAGATAGATGAAAAGATTTTTTCTGACATATTTTCTTTTCTTGGCCGTGGAACTCTTTTCACAGAGCATAATTCCTATTGAAGAGATCGAATTTTTAGGCGTCGATCGGGCGTCCAAACGCAATGTTGAAAAATGGTTTTCGCTGCACAAAGGCGATCCGTTCAATGTTGATGAGCTGCATCAGAAATGTCTGGCGCTGCTGAAAGGTTATGCGTCAGCCGGTTTGCCATATACATCGATTGATTCCCTGCTCTACTCAATTGCGCCGGACAGTTCCTCCGCCTTTATACAAGTTTTTATAAACGAGGGCAAAGCGTTAAAAACCGGAGATATTCAAATTTCGGGCCTGGAAGATGGAGCAAGTCAGCGCGTATTGAACGAATTTTATACGAAAGCGGGAGATGATCTGAATGTCGAAAAACTGGAACGTGATATTAATAAAAGTTTGACGACGTTTGAAAAGCAGGGATATCCGTTCATCAAATATGATGTACAGGCGATTACGCTCGATTCAACGGATGATAAAACCGACAACATTGGGTTGCATCTCAAAGCGGCAAAGGGCCCAAAACTGGTTTTGAAAGAGATAAGCATCGTTGGTAATGAATTGACCAAAGAGCATGTTATTTTGCGCGAGATTCGCATCAAAAAAGGATCAATTTACGATTACGACAAAGTGCAAAAAATTCCTGTCCGATTGATGAAGCTCGGCTATTTTCGCCGCGTTTCCGAACCGATAGTTTTTCTGGCTGATGGCGACCAGGGCGGGCTTCTCATTAATGTCGAAGAAGGCAATACCAGCTCTTTCGACGGCGTGGTTGGGTACACGCCCGGTACGGATGAGGAATCGGGCTATTTTACCGGACTTATCAATATCAACCTCGGCAACCTGTTCGGCACGGGACGATCGTTGTTGGCGCATTGGCAAAAGCGCGACAAGTTTTCTCAGGATATGATGTTCCATTATCGTGAACCGTGGGTTGGCGGCTGGCCGGTGCATCTTGGCGGTGGTTTTGAACAGCTCATTCAGGATTCAACCTATATTCAGCGCGAGTATGGCTTTGATATGACACTCCTGTTAGTCGAGAGTTTTTCGGTAATTGGCGATGTTAAAAAAACCGCTATTTTGCCGGATTCAATGGGAAGTTATCAACTCGGCATTCCTCGCAGCTCCACCACCAGCGCGTCCATCGGCATTCAGTATGATTCGCGCGATGATCTGCTCAATCCGCAAAGCGGAATTTTATATTTCACCAGCGTCGAGAGTGGCGCGAAAAAAAATAGTGGTCCACAGGACATTATCGAATTTTATGGCCTTGATAAAAAAGTGGAGAATCTTTTTTCGAAGGCGGGGACATCCCCAAATG
>CAYSNA010000466.1:0-1219 GCA_964432185.1 uncultured Cytophagia bacterium | reverse complement strand
TCCAACCTTCCGACGCCAGCTCATCGGGTTGTCGTTTCACGGACGCCGCATTACCAGTAGCGAAAAATTCATTCCGGTGCCGGATCAATACCGGCTCGGCGGCACGCGTTCATTGCGCGGTTACCGCGAGGATCAGTTCCGCGGTTCCACCATCGCCTGGAGTAACCTGGAATACCGCTACATCCTCGGCCCGCGTTCACGCGCATTTATCTTTTGCGACTTTGGCTACTATTATGCCGAGAATCCAAAAGGCATCAGCGAAGATATGAAAATTGGCTATGGTTTTGGTGTGCGCCTCGAAACCGGCCTCGGCATTATGGGCATCGACTACGGGCTGGCCTACGGCGAAAAAACCGGGTTGATGAGCGGACTTTTACATGTTGGATTAGTGAACGAATTCTAATAAATTTGTATATGAAACCACGAATTACACTAATTTCACGAATATTTTAATTATCGTACATTCAAACAATTCGTGAAATTAGAGGTTGAGTTTTTATTATTCAGCATAAAAAAATACATGTCCCAATCGGCTATTCGAAAACTTTCCTTTGAAGAAATTCAGGACACGCGTCCTGACCTGCATGAACTGCAAGAAAAACCGCACAATCGTTTTGTTGTTTTGGTGGATAATATTCGTAGTCTGCATAATGTCGGCGCCATTTTCCGGACGTCCGATGCGGTGCACCTGGAACACATTTATTTGTGCGGCATTACCGGGCGGCCGCCGCGCGATGAAATCCGCAAAACCAGTCTTGGAGCGGAAGAATCCGTGCCGTGGACCTATGTCAAGGATGCGCGCGAGGTGGTCCATCAGTTGGCTCAGGAGGGTTATCAGATTGTCGCGCTCGAACACACGGATCAAAGTTATGATTATCGTAATGCCCCGTACCGCTTCCCGCTGTGTCTGATCATCGGCAACGAATATCTTGGCATTCAGGATCATCTTGTAGAAATCTGCGATATGGCGGTGGAAATTCCGATGCACGGCATCAAACAATCGCTCAATGTCTCGGTGGCTTTTGGTGTGATGGCTTATGAACTTTTAAATCAATGGGAAGATCAATCTCAAGTTGAGTGTTAATCACATGCTGAAATCTGTTATCGAAAAAATCAAAGCGTACGATTCATACAAAAAACGCGGCATCATTTACATTACTGTGGCGGTCATTTTTTTGACGGTCGAATTTGTCTTTTACCGACCGCCGCGCATGACGGT
>CAYSNA010000465.1:0-4273 GCA_964432185.1 uncultured Cytophagia bacterium | reverse complement strand
GTCGTTTGCGAACTGAAATCGAGTTTAAAATCAAAAGACGAGGTACCCGCCACCGACAGGCCGGCGATGGCCAAACCGGATTCCGCGGCGTTGGCATAGCGGCCGGTCATAAAAAAGGCTGAACCCGCATAGGCGGCCGGACATGTGCTCGGCAGAATATCGTGCAGATCGGCGCGGCCAAATTCCATGCTGACATTTTTCATGATCGGCCGGCTGATTTTGTGAAACAGTCGCTCCACGCCTTGATTAAGATTGTCGTTTTCATCAAAATAGGTGGTAAAACCGTAATTGAGGGCGGCGAGCATTTCGAGGCGAAAATAATCGACATCATCGCCAATGCCGATGGGGAAAATACCGGCTTTATAGCTGTTGCGCGTTTCCACATCGCGCGGATCGAGCGGCGAGCGACCGTCACTCAACACAATGATGGAATTGCTGTAGGAATCATCGGTAACGTGACCGAGCGCCTGTGTCAACGCCTTGTCCAACCGCGATCCCCAGGCCGAGCTCAAACCGATCATAAACTGAGCGGCCGCTTCAACATTGGCGCTCGTCGCCTTGACGGGTGACGCTTTCCATGCGCCCACCTCATTGTTGTAAACAATGATATTGAAGACATCATTGTCAGTCAGCAGCGCCAACGACGACTTGATCGCTTTGGCAATCTGATTTAACTTGGCGCCAAACATGTTGCTCGAATTGCTGATGACAAAAATGACCCGCCGCGGAAAAACATCCGCATCATTGGCGCTGGTTTGCGGACGCACATGCAGGACAAAATGCCCGTCCATGGTATCGTTCGCTACGGCATAAAAATCAACTCCAAGTTCATCCTGTTGCGTGTAAAAGGTAAATTCGAAATCCTGCGCCAGGTATGCTTTGGGTTTGGTGATCTCCAGGTGCAGGTGTTTCGGTTCATCCCGCACAACATGAACATTCGGATACGAGGGCGACTCGTACGCCGTAATCGGTGAGTTGCTGTTGACAACAACGGAAAACTGCAGATGCTCCAGCGGCAGCGATACAAATCGCTGCGTATCGAGCGGAAAACGATACGTCGTTTCGCCGGCAAAAAAATCACACTGCGATACGTAATACAATTTAACTTTTTGCACCTCACCCGCCGGAATATTTTTTAGGGCGATTTTTATGCCGTTGCGGCCAATATAGTCATTCACCTCGGCGATGATGCCGCCCTCACCGGTGCCGGGATTGGTGGCCTGTTCGCGCACCTTGAGCACGGCGCGGTAAATCTTGTCGTTCGCCCAATAGAGAAACTGCGTCGCGCGCGCATCGGGCGGCAACGGGAACGAATAAACCGCATCGACCGGTTGATCCCAGTCATTGTGAAATTCCTGATAGACCTGCGTTTCGGCCACCAGGCCGTTAATCGTCACGGTGACGTGCGTCATGCGGTTGCGGAGAAAATCTTGCGGATAGTCGCTGTTCGACGGTACGAGCAAACCATCAGCAAAAAGTTGAACAGTCAGTGCGAACTGCACCATCAGCATAAATTGTAATCGATTCATTTTCCACCTCCCTCTATCTCACATACAGAATTTTTTGCGTTTCTTGTTTGATCTGACCGTCGGGCATACGCGCGATCAATTTGACGATATAAAATCCGGAACCGACCGGTTGGCCGTAATCGTCAAAAGCATTCCAAACAATGTCCTGTGAATAATTTGATTTGAGATCAAAAAAACGGACGCGCTGGCCGAGCGTATTGTAAATTTCAACCCGACGTTCAGCGCCTTGAAAACCGTCGACAAAAATATTCACGACCGGATTAAACGGGTTGGGATAGCAGCGGAGTTTTTTGGCCAAAACGACCAAGCCGCCGTTTATCGTGACGTTCGATTGTCCACCGAGTCCGGCATAATGAATTTTTAGTCTGATGGTGTGCGGCGTCGAATGTGCCAGGCGAAACGTGAGCAGATAACGGTCTTGTGATTTCATCCGCGCCACCTCCAGCAGCACATCACGAAAGTTGCCAAAGATGTTGTAAAAGTTGCCGCCGGTCGGCAGAACAATCGGATTGAACCAATCGGTCTGCAATTCGAGAAGACCGACGCCGTGCACTTTGATGTCCATGGACAACATGCGGTTGACGATTTGTTCTTTGGTGTAGGTGTGTTCCGGGTACGGTTCATCCGTCACCCAAATAATGTTGCGTTTACTGCCGGGGCGCCAGGAGAGCTCGCTGGCCTTGTAAAGCGCCGCCGGCGAATCTTCAACACCGCCCCACAAATCGACACCGGCGAGCCGCTGCTTGGTCAACTCAACGTCATTGGTGAAATCCCAGACATCGTCAACCGTGGTGCTGAACGTGACCACGGCGACGCGAAAATCGTAACCGCGTTCGCGCAGACTGTCGGCAAACTCGCCGAGATTGTTGCGCACCGCACGGATGTTATCGCCCATGCTGCCGGAGCAGTCGAGCACAAAACAGACATCCGCGAGTTGCGAACCGCCGCCGCCATATTTTTGCATGGAGAAATCCGGCACGCGGTTCTCATTTTCATAGAGGAAAACATTTTCGTTTTGCAGATTGAGCAAGCGTTGGCCGGATTCTTCATTCTCGGCGCTAAACACCAGGCTGACCTCCGGATAAGATGCCGTCAAGATCGAGTCTATCGTGACGATCAACCCCTCGTCCGACACGGGCGTGGCCGGGATAAAAATGTTGCGTCTCAATCTGTCAACAATCTGGCCGCCGGATTGACAGAACAGTTCGATCGGCACAACCAGATCTTCGTAACGTTCCTTCGAATGCACAACGATCTGCTCAAAAGCGCTGTGCCCTGAACGCACGGAAAAGGCATTGGTCTTTTCGGTGCCGTCAAACTCGTTCGGATAGGTCACACGGATTTGTACATTATTGGTATGGCTTGCGCTGTTATTCATTGTTCTAACGGACGTTCGCAGTGTTTTAGGAAAAAGGATGTTTTGTTCGAGCGACAGTGCGGTCGGCATATCCCAGCGGAGGAAAAGGCCGGAAGGAAAATCGGGCTGCTGTACGCTAAAGGATATCTGATAGGCGATTTCTGCTCCCGCCTGAACCTCCTGTGCGGTCCAGAGGAGTTTTAAGCAGAGGTCGTAAATCGAGTTTAACGTGCCTGATGTAAAGGGGGCGCCAGGATCCGCATACAAATCAGGCCAGTTGGCGGCCATCACTTTATCCGGCACATTCTCGCCAAAATCCACATTCACTCCCATGCCGTAAGGCGCTTCGGCGCGTTCGGACACCTTGAGCTGTGACGGGACAGCGGTGAACTCGTTTGGCTGATCAATCAGTTGGCCATTGATTCGACAAAAGCCATCGCCCCACTGACCAAGCGCCGGATCAAACAGCAAGCCCAAACCGATGCTGTGAGGCATTGTATCGGTGTTGCGAATCGCCATCGTCGCGGAGACGATATTCTCGTCCTGTGGCGCGTCCAGAGCGAACGAAAAATGGACATTGTCGACGTCGAACTCGAGCGACAATCTGTTGCCGTTTTTGTGCGGCAGCAGCTCGGTAAGCGTCAATCCCGTCTCATCCGGTTTACGCCATTGACCATCAACAGAAAAAATGGGGAACGACGTAAGCGCATACGGATGACCGTAGGAGATTTGACAATTGTCATCAAACGGGCTCGTCGACACCCCGCGTGTGGTCCCCAAGGTAAAATAACCGCCGAGCATCATGCTATAGGACAGCACGTTGTTTTCGGCAATCACGCTGCCCCAATATCCCGTTTGCGCATCGGACGATTTGGCGAGACTGTTGTCGGGTGTTTGGGTAACATCGTAAGAATTTTTGTTAAGGGCGTAAAGATGGAGGGACAACAAAAAACATAAAACAACCGTAACCTGTTTCATACGGCACCTCCCTTGGTGTTCTAAAATGATTTGATGTGATGTGATTACAATGAACAAGCAATCGCGTCACAGTCAAGATTGGTGCCAGAGGTGAAACTTTTTTACATTCATTTTATGACGTTGATTTTTAAAAGCATACGCCGAACATTCACACGAATGGCAGCATTTCCCTTTCGCTCATGATGCGAATATAATGCGCAGTTAAAACTTAATTTCGCAAAAAGAGGCGGCCAGCCACACTCAACTGTGGGTAAAAACGCATCCAAGCCACGGTTGATAACGGCGGCCGATTGTGGTTAAATCCGAATTTTAGTTTGAGATCAAAATGATAAAGTGAGCGAAACGAACGATGTTCCATCAGGAGAAAAAGCGGGAAGAGCGCTGAGTTGCAGACGCTGACGGTTATCAT
>CAYSNA010000464.1:0-4280 GCA_964432185.1 uncultured Cytophagia bacterium | reverse complement strand
GCGCGGCACGGCCTGCACGCGCCGCAGGAATTCGTCGCCCTCGACCACCTGCTTGTGATCCATGACCGGCTCGAGCACGCGTTTGAAACAAGTAAAGACGAGCGGCGTCAATCTGGTGGATGCCGCGGTTGCCAAACCGGTAAATGACGACATCATTGAAGATGCCATTTTAAAAATCGGCGCAGTAAGCGGTACCGTTGACGCGGCCGTCGGTATGAAAGTCAGGAAATCCGGACGAACGACCGGTTACACCGAAGGCGTCATCAATACGCTCGATGCGACCATTGAAGTCGGTTATGGCAGCAACGTTGCGGTGTTTGAGCAGCAGATTTTGACCAACGACATGTCTGATCCCGGCGATTCCGGTTCGCTCATCGTTTCGGAAGACAATCGAGCCGTGGGTTTGCTGTTCGCCGGTTCAAGTTCGGTAACCGTCATAAATCCGATTGCGGCTGTACTCTCGGCGCTCAATATTAAAATCTAAGTTACCGACAATATGCCCTATTACGATATAATCACACTCATCGGATTCGGTTTTGGGGCGGCATTGTCCTTTACACTTTTTAGTCTCTCCTTACAAAGGGTGCCGAAACGCGCCATCGATGTGGCGTTCGGCATCCTTTTTTTATCCTTCATCTTGTGGTTTGGCGGGCATTTTCTCTCGTTGCTGCTGAATTTATTGTTCGGTTCGGTCGTCGATCGTCAGGTCAAATTCTTCACCATCTGCGCTTATTTTGGCCTGGCCATCACGCCATCCGCCCTGTTGCATATCCAGCTCGCCAGCTTGCTCAGCGCGCGCGGCGCCGACCGGCACATCGGCTATAAACAAACCGCGATCATTCTGTTTTTTTACATCCCTTTCATTGTGTTTGTGGTGATGCATGCCGCCCGCCTGTTCACTCAGGAATTGTACATTCCCGGCCATAGCGAGATCGTCAGCACCCCGTTCGCCTTGTGGCTGATCATCGCCATCACCGCCTCGGTGACCTTTTCGGAAAAACTGGTCGAAACGCTCAAGTATGAAGCGGACCGCCGTTTTTACCGCGACATCAGCTATGTGCTGGCCGGACTCGGATTCGGCATCATCGCCGTTTATATCTTTCCATTGTACAAACTGCCGTACATTGGCGACTATCTTGACCTGTTGATGATGCTCTCGCCGGCTGTGCCCATGGCCATTTTTCTCTATTATGTCTATCGTTACAATTTTTATCGATTGGTGATCAAACCCAGCCTGGTCTATTCGGTTATTTACGGCTCGGTGATGGCCATCTATCTGCTGGGCATTCGCCGCCTCGGCGAGTTTTTATCGCAATTTCCCGAAGTCAACGAGGAGATCATCGAGGGATTGTTATTGATTGCCCTGGTGTTCGCCTTTCAGCCGTTTCGCTCGCTGCTGCAGGCGCGTTTGGACAAACTGTTTTTCAAAGATCGTTACTATTATCAGCAATTTTTGCGCGAGTTGTCGGACAGCATCAGCAGCATTGTTGATCTGGAGCAGCTTCTCAATACCATCCGTCAAGCCCTCACGTCAACGCTAAAGGTCACCGAGTGCACCATCATCATTGTTGAGCGCGACAAATCTCATTATCGCATTTTAAAAAAAAGCGGGCATGCTGAATTTCCGAAATTGCAGCAACTCATCGACGCGTTGCAAACAACGCGACAATTTCACATCCATCGCCAATTGGGTGATTTTCGAGTGGGCAGTGCGTTGAGACAAAACAAACTCGCCCTGGCCGTGCCGGTCTATTTTCAGGATGATATGCGCGGGATTGTTGGCCTGGCCAAAAAAGAAAGCGGCAATCCATTTTCCGAAGAGGAACTGAACGTTCTGCAAACCTTTGCCAATCAAATCGGCCTGGCCATCGAAAATGCCCGGCTCGTTCAGGAGCGCATGACGTTGGTGCAACGCGTGCATCAGGCGGAAAAAATGAACTCCCTCGGTCAGCTCGCCACGACCCTGTCGCATGAAATCAAAAATCCTCTGACCTCCATCAAAACAATCGTGCAGGTGCTGCATGAAAATGCCGGCGGAGATGATAAAAAAGATTTGCACCTGGTGCTCAACGAAATCAATCGTCTGCAGAACATTTTGGAAAAGCTGCTCAGTTTTGCTCGTCCAAGCAATGGTTTTACCGAAAGAGTAGACGTTGAGAAAATTGTCTCTGATGTCGTCACGCTGCTCAATCATCAGGCACAACGGGATGGCATTTCGCTGAATTTTAGCAGCCAGGGCACCATCCCCGTGCTCGATGCCAAACAACAATCCATTCGGGAAATCGCTTTTAATTTGATCCTGAACGCACTGCAAGCCGTCTCCGCCGCCGGTCGTGTTGATGTGTTCTTGAATCTGGAGCGCCAATCCGCCAATGCGACAACAGCCAATACCACGGATAGGAACTATATTCGGTTAAGCGTTCAGGACAATGGCCCGGGCATAGCGGACGACATGCGCGAACACATTTACGAGCCGTTCTACACTTCAAAAACGATCGGTACCGGTTTGGGACTCGCCATCGTCAAGCGCAATGTTGAGGAACTCGGCGGCAGCATTCACGTACAAAACCGAAACGGCAATGGAACGCAATTTGATGTGTATCTTCCCATTTCACAACGCGAAAATCAACCAGAGCGATGAGCATGCGAAAAAAAATTCTTATTGTTGATGATGAAACCACTGCCCGATATGCCATGCGCAAAGCCCTGCAGGTGACCAAAGCGGAGATCAAAGAAGCGGCGGACGGACACGACGCGCTGCACCTCATGCAAAGCTTTGCGCCGGACATTGTGTTGTGCGACATCAAAATGCCGAGGCTCAACGGGCTGGAGCTGCTCAAGGCCGTTTCGGAACTAAAAATGCAACGGGACATCCCCCCGTTCATCGTTATGGTGACAGCCTATGGCTCCGAAAAAATTGCCGTTGAAGCCATGAAAGCCGGGGCGTATGATTATCTCAGCAAACCGTATGATATTGATGAACTGCGGTTGCTTGTCAACAAAATCATTGAGCAGATTGAACTCAAACGCGAAAATATAAAACTCCGTCATCAGGTATCGGAACAACGCGGGCAAATTATTGGAAGCAGTCCGGCTATCCACCACATTCTCGGGCTCGTTGAAAAAGTGGCGCCGACCGATGTGACCGTACTGATCACCGGCGAAAGCGGAACCGGCAAAGAATTGCTGGCGCATACGATTCATCGATCGAGTCCACGCGCCAACGGCCCGTACGTGACCATGAACTGCGCGGCGATCCCCAAAGATTTGGTCGAGAGCGAACTATTCGGCCACGAAAAAGGCGCCTTCACCGGGGCGGTGGATCAACGGCAGGGCAAATTCGAGCTGGCGCATAACGGCACGCTCTTTCTTGATGAAATCGCCGACATGAGCCTGGACACGCAGGCAAAAATTTTACGCGTGCTCGAGGACAAGTCATTCACGCGTCTCGGCGGCAAGGATGTTATTCAAACGGATGTTCGTCTTCTCAGCGCCACAAATAAAAATCTGGCGGAGGAAATTCAGCGCGGCCGTTTCCGCCAGGATCTGTATTATCGTTTAAAAGTGATTGAGCTGGCCATACCGCCGCTGAGAGATCGGCGCGAGGATATTCCGGTGCTGGTCAATCACTATGTGCAGCATTACGCGGAACGGCACAATAAAAATGTCAACAAGGTGGACTCGGCGGCCATGCGCCTGCTGTTTGATTTTGATTGGCCGGGCAATATTCGCCAGCTCATTCATATGCTCGAACAGGCCGTTGTCCTCTCTGATGACGACCGATTGACGGTGAACGACTTGCCGGCCGAGATTCAAGGCGCGCAGCCGCAAGGGCCGCCCGAATATCAGCTTGGTGAAGAATCATTTACCGACATCAAAGAAAAAGTAGTGAATGGATTTGAGCGTCGCATCGTCCATGAGGCGTTGACCCGCTGCAACGGCAATGTCAGCCAGGCCGCGCGGTTGCTTCAGATGAAGCGGCAGTTTTTACAGACGAAAATGAAAAATCTCGGCATCGAACGGGACGAATTTATTTAAGACCGAGCAGTTTTGCGTTCCGGAACAGCAATTGTCTGCCGCACGCATTGATTTTCGTCCTAATCTTTATGCAGAAATATTTTCATCAATTGACTATTTTATGTTTGCAAAGCAGAAATTTTTTACTATCTTGTTAACACCACTTTGTTCCACCCTGGGCCTTCCCAACAGACCCGGGCAAGTTGAATAGTCCAAATTGAAAATCTTCTTTTGGATCTGGAGGAGTATCAAAAATACGATGC
>CAYSNA010000463.1:0-4282 GCA_964432185.1 uncultured Cytophagia bacterium | reverse complement strand
AACATGGCGCCGTGGCCGATTTTGTTGAGATCAACATAATCGCGCGGCGATTGCGGCATGGCGCCGCCCTGGTGCCAGAGCACGTCAATTTCAGGACGCCAGTCATTGGCCGGCACTTTGAACGACATGCTCAATTCAACTGGCGTCACTTCTTTATTGTACTTTTCGCCTTTGGCTTTGGCGGTCGTCGGCACACCGCCGTCAATGGCGTTCCAGACCAGATCCATGGTGTGGCTGCCCATGTCGCCGATTTGTCCGGTGCCGAAATCCCAGTACATATTCCACTGCAAACAGTTGGCGCCGGGGCCGCCGGAAAAATACTCGGGTGTGTAAGGATGCTCAGGCGACGGTCCAAGCCAGAGATCATAATGCAAATTTTTCGGCGGTGTGCCCTTGCCTTTGGGATAACCATCGCGGCGAAGCTGGCGGTCGCCCCAGGCGTGCGCCTGCGACAATGTGCCGATGGCGCCATCCTGAATGAGCTCGCGCACGCGGTCAAAATTGGGTTTGGCGTGACGCTGCGTGCCGTGCTGCACGGCAATTTTATCTTTTACTTTTTGATAGGCTTGATGCACGGCTCGAACTTCCTCCACGCTGATGCCCATGGGTTTTTCGAGATACAAATGATAGCCGCGGTTCATCGACCAGACGGCAATGTGGGCGTGCGAGAAATCCGGCGTACAGCAGACCACCGAGTCAATATCTTTTTGTTCGAGGCATTTGCGCCAATCGACATACGTTTTGGCGCCGGGAAATTCTTGTACCGCATGGGCGATATGATCTTCATCCACATCACAAATGGCGACGACGTTGTCGTTTTTCAAACCGCGATAATGCGCTCGGGCGCGGCCATCCGCACCGATGAGGGCGATGTTGAGTTTGTTGCTCGGGGCGTTTTGCCCCCTCAAAAAACCGCTTGGCAGGATAGTAAATGCGGCTCCCGCCAGTGCGGCTCCTTTAAGAAAACCACGTCGGTTCACATTCTTGTCCGTCATACTTGCTCTCCTTTTTGATATATGATCAGTTTTTATGATTTTTCCTCACGCGCGCCACGGCCGCTGTCGATCTTTAACATTGGCCAAAGCATCCAGCACGGTGTTGACATCATCGATAATCTGAAAATCGTACATGCCGACGCAAATAAAATCGGCGCCGTTGTCAAAGGCATACTGAAAACCGACATTGGGCCGAATGGCGCCGGCGGCCAATACCTTGAAGGCGATCCACGGTTGCGGCAAATTTTTCATGTATTCCACGGTTTCATTCGGATTCGTGCACCAGATATTATCGTGCTGCTCTTCCGGACTCGCTGACCAGTAATTGGTCTGGTGCAGCGTTTTCATCCAGTAATCGGGCACAAGACCGTAATCAACGCACGCCTTAATGGTGTCGAGGTCATGCGCGCCAATGCCGGCGGGCAAACCGTTTTGGCGGATCAGTTCGAGCGCCTGGGCGATAACCTCAATTTGACCATTTTTCACCAATCCATCGGCAATGCCGCCCTGCACATAACAGGAATGCGCGCCAGCATCAACAGACATTTTGATGCCGGTTATCACATCACCTTTATAGGCACAATCGGAGATGAATTTGATGTTGCCGATATCACGGCGCCAATAGTCGTCCATCACCCGGCAGAGAATGGGATTGGTGAGAAAAGAGTTGATGCCGCATTTTTCCGCCAGTAAAAAGGTCTCGAAAATTTTATCTCTGGTGTGATACGACTTGACCAGCTTGTCGACATAAATGAGATCGCGCGCATGCGCCCAGCCGCCAACGAGATTGCCGCCCAAAATCATGCGGCTCAACTCCAGATCACCGATGGCGCTTTTCGGCACGGTGCCCTTTAATTCCTTCAAGCCGGCATAATCAAAAGATTTGATCGTCGCGCTGGTCACGGCATCCACCTCATCGGTGAGGTATTTGCGCTCATAACTTTCCCAGCCGCGTTTTTTCATCACCGCGTAGACGAAACCGCCAAACACGGGCAATGTCGCCAAACTTTTTATCAGCTCACGCCGATTAAAATCGACGGATTGAGCAGTTTTTTGCGGCTCCGGCTGTGTCTCGCTTTTCGCTGCTTTTTGTTTTTTTCGAAACAGACCAATCAGAAATTTAAAGCCGGGCACGCTAGTCGTCGGAAACAATAAAACAATCGCCAGCGCAAAAAACTCGACCATATTTTTATCGACGACCAGATAATGGCCCTCCGTCGGAATGCCAAAATCCAGACCGATAAACGGCGGATGCGCGGCGTAATAGAGCAGCAGCAATAACATGCCGGCGACACTCGCCAGACGCGTGAAGACGCCAAACAAAAGCCCCAGGCCGATCAAAATAAGGCCGGCAATATTGGCCACATCTACAATTTTTAGAATGACGGGATTTGCCACAATCCACTGAAAAAAATCGCGCAAGATCCAGCGGGACAATTCAAGGTACGACGCCGATGTCCACGCGGGAATAAAAAGTTTGGCCACGCCTTCATATAAAAAATGCCAGCCGATCACCATGCGCAAAAGAACGAGGACAGTCGTCTGTGCGGCGGAATAGGTTCGTTTCTTCATTTTCGTTTCTCTTTTTTATGATGATTGATTTTTTGCTGCATGTTCAACTGGATGCGCCAGGTTCATGGATTTGTAAAAACCGATGGCCGTCAAAATCCAGCCGACGGCGAAATAAACCATGATGGCTTTTAAATGCCCGATGGCGAACGGTTGCACGCCGAGCTCGATCATCTTTTCCGGATAGATGGCAAATCCAGGCGCATTGGTCAGGCCGCACACATGCCAGGTGACAATGCCGAAACAGAGATAACCCAGCAGTTTAAAATCCATGGCCACGCGCTCGGCTTTGTCAAATCGATAGCGAAATTTGCTGGTCAACCAAAACGTCAGCAAAACCGAGACAATAATGCTGATGCCGGTGATGCCGAAAAACAGATTTCCCAATTCACGCCCAAAGATGGCTGGGATCAAAAGCACAATACTGAAAATGCCGAGGCCGGACCAGACGATTCGTCGAATGTAAGGCGATGGCGGCTCTGTATGTTTGACAGCGTAGATGAAGGTAAACATCATGCCGAGGGGCAAGCCAAAAGCGAACAGCATGGTGAGCAAAAGTTGGTACGGATAAAACTCGCCGAGCGGCGGCAGCGTTTTTTGCTGGATGTAAAACATGACGCGGGAAAACAGTTCGCGTTCAACAAAAAAACCGATGGCGACGGTGCAGATGCCTAAAACGGCTCCGAAAATAAAAAGCCCGGGACCGCGACGGGGTGGCCGGTGTTTTTGGGCCACACGTTTTTCTTTCTCACTCACTGCAGCCTCCTCATGTTAAGAAAAAGATGAGAATTTTGCTCGATGAGCCGGTCTGTTTCGAAGCCGTTCACCGAGTTAAAAATAACAATTAATGAGCCGGAAGCAAAAGAAAGACATTGTGGATCACAGGAGTCATTCTGCTCAGTGAGATTCTAAGACTTTCAATCTTAATAGTCAAGTGTCAAGATGCGACCGGCGGTGAAATTAAAAAAACGCTCCTTGTCCGCCACCTGGATGCCATCCATCAAATCCTCGACGGTTACGCCGGCCGCTTTCATACAACCGGGACACGCCAAAACCGTGACGCCTTTATCGAGTAATGTGTTGAGTTGTGTGTGCGAGCTGGGGAAATGACTATAAGTGAAATCCTCGCTGTCTTTCAGAACGGCGTCGATGCCGGCAATATCAAAATAGACCAGCACGTCTTTGTCTTCGGCCATGAGGACCGCCATCTGCAAGCCCATGAGCAGGCGATGCACATCATCGCCGCCGTGGCTAATGTGAACAAACACGCCGTCTGTAACCGGCTCTTTATCAGCCTCCGAATGATGACACGACAAAAACAGAACAAAAATACACAGGGAAAAAACAACCAGCTTTTTCACAAGACCTCCAATACAATTTTTATGAAAACATTTTTGCTTTGTAGGCATGGCAAACAAACTGTTCTTCGTCCTGTTGATCCATACGGGTGAGGGTGCAAAGCACCTCTTGTTCCGGATCATCGTCATGTTGACAGGTGACGCACAGCGATGGTTTTGGCACGAGTTCGGGATTGATTTCAGTGCCGTCGTCGTCGTAGAATGGCATGATCCCCTCCATGAATTTAAATTAAAAGGCGGAGATATCACACGATTATCTCCGCCATTCCTTTCATAAAGATTACAAATTTTTCACAAACTCCATTCCCTTTTCAATCGCCATTTTATTCAGCGGCACCAGCGTTTTCTTTTTGAGGAAAT
>CAYSNA010000462.1:0-4284 GCA_964432185.1 uncultured Cytophagia bacterium | reverse complement strand
GACTTTTTTTCTTTTTGCCATTTATGCGCTTTATTATGCGTTCTGCGAGGGGGCGGAAAAAGCATTTGTTGCTGATGTTGTTAATCCTGAATTACACGGCAGCGCGTTTGGATTGTTTAATTTTGCCATCGGATTATCGGCGCTTCCGGCCAGTGTTCTTTTCGGCTTGCTCTACAAGACCTTTGGCGCCGCAACGGCTTTTGGCACGGGAGCAGTAATCGCTTGTATGTCGATGGTGCTTTTTATATTATTTGTTCGGCAGAAATAAACAGGATGATAAACTATGAGAAAATTGCTGGTGCTTGCATTTTTGTGCCTGGCCCATGTGTCATGCACACTCGCCCAGGATACCTTTCCGGGTTCCGCATTGTGGGAGCTCTCAAATCCGGCCACGGGTGGTACCGGGTTTACTCCCAGCACAACGGGACAAGTTCACGCGGCGGATGAATTTCTGAAAAATATGGAAATCAACCAGTATACGGGACCGGAAGAAACTCAACGCCTCCGTATTGCCGGCAACGCCTGGCCGGCCAATCAGACCGAGCAAATTGATGATGTTTATATTCAATTTGCCGTGTCACCCAATGCCGATTTTACATTCCACGCCACTACCATTTCGCTTGATATGTGCATTACGGCAATCAATAATATGAAGGCCAATCTGTTCTACTCGACGGAGCCGACTTTTAAGTCCCCCACGATGATCGAGTATTCCACCGACATGGATAATAATTATTTGCCACGAGATGTTTTGGAATCTTTTGAATTCCCGATTTCGGCAACGGTGAACAGCGGTGAAACGCTCTATTTTCGAATTTATCCCTGGGTGGATAACGATCCGGATGTGCGCAGCGGCAAATACATCTGTCTTCGCAATGTATTTATCAGCGGCCGTATTGAGAGCAATCGTGTGCCCGCCATGGTGGAGTGGCCGTTTACCACGGCATCCGGACAGATGCCGGTGACAACCGGAGCCGTTCTGACCGATCAACCGGTTTATGGCGATTCGTTAAAATGGTATGGCATCGCGCATGAAACGCATAAAACGTCGGATACTGGTGAGGATTTGGAATTCGGGGCCATCCAAAGTGTCTCGCAGGTCTGGCACGCCGCCACGGATGTGTTGCCTGAGCACTGGATGCAGTTTGAGGTGGCCCCCAAATTTGGCGGCACAGTTTATGTCGATTCGGTTTTTATGTATCTTGGCGCCTGGTTCACTAACAACATGTATGCGGCTGCTGTTTATTCAAAAGATGCCTCATTTGCAAAAAGTGAAATTTTGATTCAAGATACGGCGCTGAACGGGACGCTGCTGGAACCATTTGGCGCATCGTTGTCCGATACCATCAATACAGGCGAAAAACTGTTTATCCGCGTCTACGCCTATAATACGGCATCCGAAGGATGGGCGAAATTACTGGCAATTAGCAACCTCAAAGTGATCGGATCGGTCGAGGGCGTCACCGCCGATCCACCTGTTGTTGAAACCACCGCCATAAGTTATATTTCAACAACATCTGCTGCCAGCGGCGGTTACATCCCATCGGATGGCGGTTCGGTTGTTACGTCGCGCGGCGTCGTCTGGAACACATCCGGTTCGCCCATAACCGCGGATGCCAAAACAGAAGATGGCGAAGGTTCCGGTTCTTTTACCAGTGTGGCCACGGATCTTGATCCGGGTACAACATATTACCTGCGCGCTTATGCGATAAACAGTGCCGGCACGTCTTACGGCAAGGAATTCAGTTTTGTCACTCTTGACTCAACGGAAGTACCGACCGTGGTTACGGGTTCGGTGTCCAATATTCGAGTTGTATCCGCCGAGGCCGGCGGCCAGGTGACCACGTGGGGCGGCGATCCGGTGACGATACGCGGCTTCTGCTGGAATACAACAGGGAATCCCACCATCAATGACAGCAAAAGTGAGAACGGCAGCGGCCTGGGATCGTTCAACGGCTTGCTGTATCCTTTGGAAGAAAATATCGACTATTATTTCCGCGCCTACGCCACTAACAGTAAAGGCACCGGCTATGGTGATGTAAAATCGTTCACGACAAAAACTGCTCAGCCGGATATTCGTAAAGTCGTAGCGCAAGATGGCAGCGGCGATTATACCACCGTGCAGGCGGCTTTTGATGATGTGCCGGACAACTACACCGGCACCTGGACGATTTTCGTTAAAAACGGCATTTATAAAGAAAAGCTGCTGCTGGGGCAAAACAAGATCAATGTTATTCTGGAAGGGGAGAGCCGCGACGGCACGATTTTGACCTATGATGATTATTCCGGCCGGGTTGTCGGCACCGAGACCATCGGCACTTCTACATCCTATAGCGTCGCTATTGACGCGGATGATTTTGTCGCTAAAACCATCACCTTTCAAAATACCTCAACAACGGCACAGGCCGTGGCGCTGCGGACGAATGGCGACCGTCAAGCGTATTACTACTGCAGCATGCTGGGTTTTCAGGATACCTATTACACCTGGGGCGGACGCGGCACCGGACGAATCTATAATAAGAATTGTTACATCGAAGGATCGGTTGATTTTATCTTTGGCCGCGACATCGCGGTATTCGACAGCTGCACGATAAATGTAAACCGCAACGGCGGTACGTTAACAGCCGCGGCTACCGAACCGGAATCCAAATTTGGCTATTCATTTCTCGATTGTAAAATCACCAACGATGAAATCGGTTTTGACGGTAACCGAATCACTAGCTTTACGCTTGGGCGTCCCTGGCAAAAAGAGCCGCGCACGGTTTTTATCCGTTGCGACGAACCGGCAACGCTCAACCCGGCCGGCTGGTCAAGCTGGAATGTGACACCGGCGCTGTATGCCGAGTATCACTGTTACGGTCCCGGCTCAAACACCAGCAATCGCATCAGCATTTCACGGCAGCTCACGGATGAAGAAGCGCTGGACTATACGGTTGAAAATATTTTTTCGGCTGAATCCAATCCGCGTTACGCCTTTGACTGGCTGCCGGAGAATATTGTCATTTCGGCTGTTGAGGATAAAAATGAATCTGGTGACGTGCCGATGAATTATGAACTTTATCAGAACTATCCCAATCCATTCAATCCCATGACAAAAATTGCCTACTCGCTGCCCAAACAGGACAAGGTGAAAATAATCATCTACAATATGCTTGGCGAACAACTGATGACGCTCGTTGATAAAAATCAATTAGCGGGACGGTATGAGATTGAAGTGAATGCGAGCCATTTGCCGTCCGGCGTCTATTTCTACTCGATTCAGACGAGTGATTTCAAACAAACGAAAAGGATGATGCTGCTGAAATGAGAAAAGAATTATTTGTTTCAGCGTAGACTATTAAATCATCCAAGAGCAGTAGTGTGAGATACGCCTCACAGTCCTTCGCATAAGACCGGGAGGTGTGACAGTTGCTTGAGGAAATTTATTATTTCGTCAAGAGCGCAAATGCATGTGTCCAGCGATTTTCTAGAAATCCGGGAATGCACCATAATTTGCACAATGGCTCAATGGCGCGTGCTGCTTCTGCTGCCCCCATATCTTCGTACTCCCAGCCAAACAGTGTCAAAATTTCCTTAACCTGCTGTTTGGCATCATTATTATTCCCCGCAATAAACATTGTGGGTTGCGCGTTTTTATAAACAGGATCAACCATCATAGCGGCGCCCACACAGCTAAATGCCTTGACAAAATTGGCAGACGGAAAAGCGGCTTGCAGCTCTTCCATTAAAGAGCCGTTTTGATCAGTGAAAAAATTCAATACACCGTTCACGGGTGGTGAATCGGCAATTGGATTGGTTGCATCAATTATTGTTTTTCCCGCAATATGTGCTGGCGTCAAATCTTTCAGAACATCCATAGCCGCGCTGCCTTTCACTGCGAGTACGAGTACGTCTCCAAAATTAGCAGCTTGGTCAAAACTACCGATTGCGGCTGATTCGCCAACATTGTTTCGCCAGTCCTTTAGTTTTTCCGGTTTGCGCGTTCCTATCATGACCGGATGGCCTTTTTTAGCAAATCCCCGTCCAAGTGTTTGGCCCACATTTCCTGAACCAAGTATCCCTATATTCATATTAATCTCCATGAGTAACAAAAGTATTCATTAAAAATTAGGATAGAATAACATGAATGACAGAGTGGATATTTCAGGAAAAATGAGGGTGGAAAACGACAAGGTTGGAGAAAAAAGTGACATAAAAAAAGCCACATTTTGTAAACGTGGCTTTCTATCGTCGGGGCGGAGAGATTTGAACTCTCGACCTCCTGGTCCCAAACCAGGCGCGCTA
>CAYSNA010000461.1:1038-4301 GCA_964432185.1 uncultured Cytophagia bacterium | reverse complement strand
TATTCGGATAGACACCAAGGGTCGCATCAACCTGCGCGGATGCCGCATCAATTTCCAGGACAAGTTCCAGAACAGACGCCGGCGAATCTGCCGCACGGCAGGGCAGTTCAAAAACAGTCCAGCCATTTTTTTCCGTGTGCGATACCGTTGTTTTTAAATCGCCAAGCAGTTCAGCCGATAAAATGGTTGACTGCAAACCGGGCACATAAAGTTTGCCGTCGCGTGGCCACTCAAAAACGGTAAGAAAGAGTGAATTCCCGTTTGTCGTCACATCGCCCCAGGGCAAGGCGTGGCCCCAAGGCGAGGGACCGGTGGCATACACGACCTGTGGATAGTTATCGATCCATTCGCCCACCTGACGCAAAAACTTTTGGCCGATGTCCGGTATGACGCCTTTACCCGTCGGCCCGACGTTAAACAGATAACTGCCGCCGCGGCCAACCGTTGAGATCAGGCGATGCAAAATTTCTTTCGGACTTTTGAAATTATTATCATACCAGGCGTAAGACCAGGAGTCGTTGTTCGTATCGCAGGTTTCCCACAAGCCGGGCAGATTGCGCGGCGGCACTTCCATGTCGCCCTTGCTGGCATAATCGCCCATGCCATGTCCCACGCGACTGCACAACATGGCATTCGGCTGTAGGTCACGAACAAGATCAACCAATTCGACAATCAGATTCTTGGGGATTTGCCCCGGCGTATCAAACCAGACAAAATCGATTTCGCCATAATTGCTGCAGATTTCTTTCACCTGCGGCACACATTTGCTGTAAAAATAATCCTCAAAGGTTGCGGCTGATCCGTCAGGATGTGTTTTCGGCCCGCCTGAGCCACCCGGCGCTGTCCAGTCCTGATTGTGCGAATAATAAAAGCCAAATCCCAAATTGAGCTCTCGGCAGGCAGCGGACAACTCTTTCATCGGATCGCGGCCGAACGGCGTGGCATCGACAATATTAAACGGATGAAAGGATTTGAACATGGCAAAGCCATCATGGTGCTTGCTGGTGATGATGATATATTTCATGCCGGCGTCTTTGGCCAACTGGGCGATGGCGCGCGCGTCAAAATCAGTAGGATTAAATTCTTTGGCGATACCCATATACTCGCTCACCGGAATGCCCGCCATGTTGGTGTTCATCAGCCACTCGCCAATGCCGTAATAGGTTTCGCCCTTCCATTGGCCGGCCTGGTGCGAATAAAGTCCCCAGTGAATAAACATGGCAAAATTGCTTTCATCGAACAGTTTGCCTTTTCCGTTTTTCAGGGCATCCAGCGAGGCGGAAGACTCGCCCCACATTTTGTCCATGCTGTCATTTTTTTTCTGTGGTTCGGCGCCAAGCGTCAAGATAAACAAAGTGATCAGCGTAGCGAGAATCTTTTTCATTCCATGTCCCTTGATTTAATTCAGACGAGTTGTGCACTCAGCGACGGCAATTTTTGAATCTGCGGTCCCATAGTACAAAAGCCATTTGTTTTGAAAAAAGGCCAGGCCTTCAACAAAACAGACATTGTTGACCTGTCCGGTAATTTCAAACGGCTGATCCGGGCTGATAAACCAGGTATCCATGCGGTGCAGCGGCGTTAGCGGATTCTCCTTGTCCAGAATGATTTGTCCGGCGGCATATGTTCCGTCTGCCAATTGTTTATCGCCAAACTCGGGACTATTTCTACTGTTGTACAAAAACAGGATACCCTGATCGGTCAGCAGCGCCGGTGGGCCGGGCTCAACCAGGTCGCTGTCAAATTTTCCTTTACGGGTGGAGAACACAATTTTGAACGCTGTCGTGTATCCGCGCATGGTATCGAAAATTTGTTTATCGGGATCGGTTTCGAGAATCGGCGTCCAGTCGATCAGGTTGTCGGAGGTGGCGGCGTAGATATTGGATTCGCCCCAGTACATCCAGTAGGTGCCGTTAATTTTTGTCGCGACCATTTTACCGTACTGCAAGCGACAAATAACAGCTCCCGCTTTTGACCACATATCAACAAACTGTTCGCCCGCTTTTTGAAACACGGAACCATGTTTTGTCCAGTGCCGCAGGTCTTTCGAACTGGCAACAAACAAGCGCGCTTTGTCACCGTTATATGCGGTGTAGTTCATGTAAAAAGTGCCATTGTCATCTTGAACAATACGGGGATCTTCGCAGCCGCCTTCCCATTCATACTCGTTAAAATCATCGTTGTCCGGGTATAAAACCGGCGCTGCCATTTTGCTAAACTGAAAACCATCCAAACTGTAGGCGAGCCCGATTCTGGAGGTGCCGTTATATCTGCCGATTGTATCTTCAGCCCGATATAACAGAAAAAGCGTATCATCCTTGACAACACTGGCCGGATTAAAAACATCCTTGGTTTCCCAATCGACAACGGATTGACGAACCGGGCAGAAAAACTCGCTATCGGGTGAGGGTGTCAAGCATGGATTCACGTCTGCATTTTTTGTAAATGGTAGCAAAAATGCAGGAGATTCTGTTTGATTTGAAACAGTGCATCCGAAAAGCATCAGTGCACAAAGGGGAAAAATTATGATCGTTAAAAGGTTTGTGCCCATGTGAAATTTCCCGAAATGATCGAGTTGATTCATAATAATCTTCCTTTTTAATGCGGCAATTGATATGTCCAAGTCTTTGACCTGGTTATGATTTACAAAACATCATTGCTTCAGTTTTAATTTGTCTAGTGATGAAGTACAGGATAGTGTCGAGTGCAAGTGTGGGCCAGTCACATTATGCATAAATGAATTTTTCATTTTGTTTTCTCTTTTGAGAAGAGGGTTCTCGCGTGAAAAACGCTACAAATAATTTACTATAATCACAATAGGTTTTTATGTCCTTTTGCCACTTTCTCACTCTCAGATAGAGCGATCAGGCATTGATTAAAAGGGCGCAATAAAATCCTCAAGCCATATTCATCTTGACATGTTGAGCGTAATTACTCATATTCTTAAAGATAAATGTACCCATTGGGGCGCATGGAATTAATAAAAAATTTTAAAAAGGAGTGGGACAATGTATCGAAAATCTGCTTTTTACTTTGCTATTATTTTGATATCTGTTTTGGCAAATAGTTTATTTGCGCAACTCTCATTCCCCATTCCGGAAGAGACTCCCGGACTTGCCGATAGCGAAATGGTCGCGTACCTGACCAGTGTTCCGCCGGTCATTGACGGTGATCTGTCGGAGTGGATAGAAGCCGGGGCCGCCTTCAAGCTCATTGGGCATGAAGATGACTCGGACGTGCTAAGAGGCGACTGGGGTGGACCG
>CAYSNA010000461.1:0-1028 GCA_964432185.1 uncultured Cytophagia bacterium | reverse complement strand
CATGATGTGGGATAATGATTCTCTCTATTTTGGCGCGGTCGTTTGGGATGATGTGTATTGGCCCGTTAAAGATCCCGCACAACCCTGGGTAGACGATTGTGTTTTTCTCTATTTTGATGCCAACAATGACGGCACCGTTGATAACAAAATTTGCTTTTTTCTGGACGACGAAGAGCCAACGGCGATGGTTCTTTCCGGTATAACGGATGAATCCGTACGCCTGGCTATTGAAATGCCCAATAACGAGGCGCTGGGAGAAGGTGGACGATTTATAGAATTCTCGATTTATCTCGATGACCTCACAAATCTGGAGGTCAATGAAGGAGAATTTTTCGGTCTGCAAGTGGGTGTCGAAGAAGGCAATGACTCCAATCAGGATGACGGTTTCAAGTTTATCTGTTGGCATGGCCTGGATCCGGATAATGGCGCCAATCATCTTCCCGTCACTTTTGGCGGTCCGGTTTCCGTTTCTCAATCCACCGATGATAATATCCCATCCAGCTACGCGCTGCTGCAAAATTACCCCAATCCATTCAATCCAACAACAACAATTACCTATTCGTTGGAGAAAACTCAAAACGTAACTGTGGATGTGTATGATCTGTTTGGTCATAAAATTCGCACACTTTATTCCGGCATGCAGACTGCCGGGCACCATCACGTACAATGGAACGGGACAAACGACGCAAATCAACCGGTTTCAACCGGCGTTTATCTTTATCGTCTTCACACCGCGAATCGCATAGAAACTCGCAAGATGATGCTGCTCAAGTAATCCGTCCAAAACTTGTCAAAAGCCGGCACTGTCAACATGCCGGCTATTTTTATTTAGGCTGACTTTGAAATGACTATTTTTTAAAAATGAAAATATTCGCCGAATCGATGGTGGGATCGAATGACGTTCTTTTGAAATCGCCAAATTGATCTAAAAGTTGAAATTGGTGTTCATGATGTAAATCGAGATAGTGTTGAGAGGTGAGAGGCATCATCTTTACGCTATCCTCAAAGATGATATTCTGATGGTCAGT
>CAYSNA010000460.1:0-4339 GCA_964432185.1 uncultured Cytophagia bacterium | reverse complement strand
CATTATGAACGGACAAAGTTACAAAAGCCACGCGAATAGTACAAGAAATTTTATGGAACGCGGAGGGCATTGTCGCAAATAAATGTCATAACCCCGCACCTAACGACTCTTTTCAACCAGAGGCAACGACAGTGTCAATCCGGGATATTTTATCTCCAAACCATGAATAAAGGATGAAAATCTTGACACAGACTGGTATTTTTTTTATATTACACGGCAATCCAAAAGAAAAGGGTACTCATCTCATGATAAAACGACCACGCAAAATTTATTGGTCCTTCTGGTGGGGCTGGCGCACGCCCGCTGATGTCTAGTGAGATGCAGATGATTTAAACACCTCTTAAGCTCACTATACATTTAGTGGGCGACTTGCTTGAAAATCCCGGCAAAAAATCGTTTAATTTAGCAGCACGCACAATTTCGCATCCGCTGTATTAATAGTCATTTCCTGCACACATGGGTGATGTCCTCTATTATTCAAAGCTCGGGAAAGAAAGAGTTAATTTAATAAAATGATAATAATTCGTATTTAGGAGAATTCTCTATGTCCACAACAAAATTTGTCTTGTCCGAAAAGGACATGCCCCGTCAATGGTACAACCTGGCGGCAGATTTTCCAAAACCTATGCTTCCCCCGCTCGGACCCGATGGCAATCCCGTGGCTCCTGAAATGCTGGCCCCGGTCTTTCCGATGAACCTGATCGAACAAGAAGTGTCCCAGGATCGCTGGATTGACATCCCAGAAGAAATTCTCGAGCTTTACGCCATTTGGCGGCCCTCACCGCTGCACCGCGCCAAACGGTTGGAAGAAATGCTCGGCACGCCGGCGCGCATTTATTTCAAAAATGAAGGCGTCAGCCCGGCCGGTTCGCACAAGCCGAATACCGCCATACCGCAGGCCTGGTACAACAAACAATTCGGCATCAAACGCCTGACCACGGAAACCGGCGCCGGACAATGGGGCAGCGCGCTGTCTTTTGCCGGAGCACTTGTTGGTTTGGAAATCAAAGTGTACATGGTGCGAATTTCTTTTGACCAGAAACCGTTCCGCCGTTTGATGATGGAAACCTGGGGCGGCCATTGCGTACCCAGCCCGAGCAGCGAAACCAACGCCGGACGCGCCATCCTCGAACAGATGCCCGATACGCCGGGCAGTCTCGGCATCGCCATCTCCGAAGCGGTTGAAGCGGCGGTGACCGACGAAAGCGGCGAAACGCGCTATGCCCTCGGCAGCGTGTTGAACCACGTGATGCTGCATCAAACCATCATCGGCCAGGAAGCGAAAAAACAGCTCGAACTGGCGGGCGAGAAAAAAGTCGATGTCGTCATCGGCTGCGCCGGCGGCGGCTCAAACTTTGCCGGTCTGGCTTTTCCGTTTGTGCTTGATAAAATTAATGGCGCCGAGATTGACATCATCCCGGTTGAGCCGTCCTCCTGCCCGACCCTGACGAAATCACCCTTCTCCTACGATCACGGTGATGTGGCGAAGATGACGCCGCTGTTGCCGATGCACTCGCTCGGCCACGCTTTTGTGCCGCCGCCGATCCACGCCGGTGGTTTGCGTTACCACGGCATGGCGCCAATGGTCAGTCATGCGGTTGAACTTGGTTTGATGTCGCCGCTGGCGATTCATCAGTTGGAATGCTACGATGCCGCGGTGAAATTTGCGCGCAGCGAAGGTTATATTTCCGCGCCGGAAACCAGCCACGCCATCGCCGCCACCATCCGCGAAGCGCTCAAAGCCAAGGAAGAAGGCAAAGAAAAAGTCATCGTTTTCAACTGGAGCGGTCACGGTCTCATGGACCTCAAAGGTTACGAAATGTACTTTGCCAATCAACTGCACGATTACGAACTGCCGGACGAAGAAATTGCCAAATCCCGCGAGGTTTTGGCTGGTCTTCCGATACCGCATATTGTCTAATGTTTTTTCACCGGGGCGCTGCGTACAGCGCCCCGCGTTTTTTTTGGAGTTGTTATGATAACCGATTACGATCACCTTGAAATCCGCTGCCCAATGTTGGGCCACCCGCTGTATTTTTCCTATTGCCGAACCACAGACGGCACCACCCCCTGCCGGCGTATTTACAATTGCTGGTTTGAACGGTTGCCGATTCAACAGTTCATGCAGGAGCATTTCCCTTCGGACGTTCTTGAAACCATCACGCAACCGCCCAAACCGAAAATGTTGTCGTTGTTTGAACTCATCGAAAAAGCCAAACAGACGAAAAAGAACGGCACCATTCCCCACGAGGATCTTGATTAATTCGTAGATTTGTTTTATACTCTCTGCACATGCCCATTCCACATTCACAGGGAGTTCCCATGTTTCGCGCATTGATTTTTATCGTTCTCTCTCTCACCCTTTCCTGCTCAAGCGTCAAAAAATATGATATTGTCGTCTACGGCGGTACGTCCTCCGGTGTCATGGCGGCTATCCAGGCGGATCGTTTGGGAAAAAGTGTGATTCTCATCGAACCCGGACAACATCTTGGCGGCCTTTCCAGCAGCGGCCTTGGGCAAACCGATACCGGCAACAAGGCGGTCATTGGCGGCCTGGCGCGCGAGTTTTATCAAGAGTTGAAAAAGCATTACGAAAAATCCGACTCCTGGATTTACGACAAACCGGACGAGTGCGACTGGTATGATCCGGCCGGCGATGCGATTTGGCGTTTTGAACCGCACGTGGCCGAGGCGACTTTTCGCAAAATGCTGGTTGATATTCCCGTCCTCTTTGAGGAACGGCTGGATCTCAATAACGGCGTTCAAGTTGAAAACGGACGCATCGTCGCCATCCGTTTGGAAAGTGGCAAAACCTTCTACGGCACGATGTTCATCGACGCGACCTATGAAGGCGATCTGATGGCCAAGGCGGGCGTCAGTTACATGGTGGGACGCGAATCGAACGATGTGTACGGTGAGAGACTCAACGGCGTGCAGCATCAAAACGCCATTTATCATCAGTTTGAAAAGAATGTTGATCCCTATGTTTTTCCCGGCCATCCATCCAGCGGATTGCTGCCGGGCGTGCATGGAGAAAATTCCGGGAACAATGGCGACGCCGATTCTCGAATTCAGGCCTATTGTTTCCGTCTCTGTTTAACGACTGTGGATGAGAACAAGGTCGCATTTGAAAAACCGGACAATTACGATTCGCTTCGCTATGAATTATTACTGCGCAATTTTGAAGCGGGTGAAACACGCGTACCGCTGTACCACGGCATGATGCCGAACATCAAAACCGATACCAACAACAATCACGGTTTTTCCACGGATAACATCAATATGAATTGGGATTATCCGGAGGCGGATTATGCCCGCCGCGCCGAAATTATCAAAGAACACGAGATCTATCAAAAAGGCTTGCTGTGGACGCTGGCCAATCATCCGCGCGTGCCGGAACATGTGCGACAAGAGGTGTCGCGCTGGGGATTGGCCAAAGATGAATTTATCAACAATAACAACTGGCCGTATCAGCTTTATATCCGCGAGGCGCGACGGATGGTCAGTGATTATGTGATGACCGAGCACGACTGCAAACGAGACAAAATATGCGACGATCCCGTCGGTCTCGGTTCGTACAACATGGACTCGCACAATTGTCAGCGGTATGTCGATGCGAACGGATTTGTGCGCAACGAGGGCGATGTGCAGGTGTCGCCCGGCGGCGCTTATCTGATCAGTTACCGTTCCATTGTGCCGAAAAAAGGCGAGATCGAAAATATCCTCGTGCCGGTCTGTTTATCCGCCTCACACATCGCATACGGTTCAATCCGTATGGAACCGGTGTTTATGATTTTGGGGCAGTCGGCGGCGACGGCTGCCGCTTTAGCCATCGATCACAACGTTGCGGTGCAATCAGTGACCTATGCGAATGTGCGTGACATCCTCCTGCGGGACAAGCAGGTTATTTCGCTGCCGCCGGAAGATTTATCGAGATAATTTGTTAAACATTTTACCCCCGTCCAGAGTTAAACCCTGGGCGGAGATAATCCGACATTGATGCACATTGTAATCCCGGAGCACATGAAGAAACTCGCCTGGCTGACCGACATCCACCTCGACTTTTTGACCGTGCAAGATATTCAAAATTTTGCCTATAACGTGCGCCAGGCCGATGTGGACGCCTATCTCATTGGCGGCGACATCAGCACAGCGCCGTTATTGCGCACGCATCTTCGCATGCTTGAGCATTATTGGCAAAAACCGATCTATTTTGTCCTCGGCAACCACGACTATTACAAAAGCTCCATCAACAAAATCCGCGATGAACTGCCGGCGTTCGTAACCAAGCATCCGTTTCTCAAATGGTTGCCGCAAGAAGGTGTGGTGGAACTGTGTC
>CAYSNA010000459.1:0-4354 GCA_964432185.1 uncultured Cytophagia bacterium | reverse complement strand
GCGTTTCGGTTCTAAAAAAGTTCTGTTCCGGCGCGATCCGGCTCTGATCGAATTAAATTGAGTTTCTTTTCAATTTTGAGAGTCTAAAGTATGTATGTCACAATCGATCACAAAAAAAAGCCGCAATAGAAGGATGGACTATTCATCCGTTCTTTGCGGCTTTGCGAATCGCAAATATTTTTACCGTTCCCCTATTGTTCCCTTTGCGTTCCCTAATAACAAGCCGTCAGGCTAAGTTTAAAATAATTAGTACGCCCGGCGGGATTCGAACCCACAACCCCCAGCTCCGGAGGCTGGTGCTCTATCCTATTGAGCTACGGGCGCCTTTTTTCTAATCCAATGTATGAAATTTTTTTGCCGATTTCACGGTATTTTTTAACAAAAGTGCGCGGGTCATCGGGCCGACGCCGCCCGGGACCGGCGTGATCGCCGAGGCAACTTTTTCCGCCGCTTCAAAATCAACATCACCCACAAGACGATAGCCCCGTTTGGTCTGCGGATCTTCAACACGATTCACACCAACATCAATGACGACGGCGCCGGGTTTGATCATGTCCGCCGTGACGACGGATGGCCGGCCGGCGGCGGCCACCAGAATATCAGCCTGGAGCGTGTATGGTTTCAAGTCACCCGATCCCGTGTGACAGACGGTGACCGTGGCATTGGCCCACGGTTTTTTCTGCATCATCATGATGGCGAATGGCTTGCCGACAATGTTGCTGCGACCGACGATGACGACATGTTTTCCCTTGGGATCGATGTTGTATTCTTTTAAAAGTTCCTGCATACCGGCCGGCGTACACGGCAAAAAGCAATCCTCACCGGCCACCATTTTCCCGGTGTTGATGGGATGAAAACCGTCAACATCTTTATCCGGCGAAATGGCGGCAATCACTTTATCTTCGGAAATTTGCTTGGGCAACGGAAGCTGTACAAGAATGCCGTGCACGGATTCATCATTGTTAAATTTTTCAACCAGCGCCAAAAGTTCGTCTTCGGACGTCTCTTCGGGTAAATAGGTTGTCTGTCCGAGAATACCGATTTTTTCGCAATCCTTTTGCTTCATGCCAACATAACTTTTTGAAGCCGGATCCTCACCGACGAGAATCACTTCAAGTCGTGGAAAACAACCCTTGGCTTTCAATTCAACAATTTCTTCAGCCAATTGGTTGCGAATTTTCTCAGCAGTGGCATTGCCGTCAATGATTTGTGCGCTCACGTAATCCTCTTGCATTGAAAAAAAATCAAAATAACCCTGTCAGAGTTTAAAAGTCTGACAGGGTTTTAAAATTCAACAGTCACATTCTATGGTAAATTAATTCGCGTTATATTTAAAGCTCGTCCCGTTTGTGTATCAATGTCGACGACAACGCCATTGATCCGAACATTGCTTGTTGCTGTTTGATAATGTTCGGGAATACCGCTGATAAAGCGTTTAATGGCGACCTCAACATCCAGGCCGATGACCGAATCATTGGGGCCGGTCATGCCGGCATCGGTGATATAGGCGGTGCCTTTCGGCAGAATGCGTTCATCCGCGGTTTGCACATGCGTGTGCGTGCCGATGACGGCGCTGGCTTTGCCGTCAAAGTACCAGCCAAGCGCCACCTTTTCGGCCGTGGCTTCGGCGTGCACGTCAACAAAAATGATGTTCGTTTTCAGACGCAAGCGTTCCAGTTCTTCCAGGCCGCGCTTGAACGGGCAGTCGATATTGTACATAAACGTCCGCCCCATCAAATTAACAACGCCGATGACCAGGCCGCTTTCGGTCTTGACAATGGTGCTGCCTTTGCCCGGCGCTTCATCGGGATAATTGGCCGGGCGCAGCACGCGATCCGTTTGATCGAGATAGCGCCGAAACGCCGCAAACGTCCACGAATGATTGCCGCCGGTAATGACATCCACACCGAGGGTGATCAGTTTTTTGACCAACTGCTCGGTGGTGCCTTTGCCCTTTTCGCCGTTCTCGCCGTTGACGATCGTCAAATCAACATTATACTTTTTTTTCAACGATGGCAATAAAGTCGACAAAATATCAAAGCCGGGCTTGCCAACGATATCGGCAATGAACAAAATGGTGGCGTTTTTTTTATTCGTCACATCCCGTCCTTATTTTGCAAATCCGATGGCGCGGGTCTCGCGAATCACGGTCACTTTGATCTGACCAGGATATTCCATTTCATTTTGAATTTTTTCAGCGATATCAGAACTCAATTGTGCGGCCATGGCATCATCAATTTTCTCATTTTCAACCATGACGCGAATTTCGCGGCCGGCCTGAATGGCGTATGCCGAGCTGACGCCCACATATGATTTCGCGATCGCTTCCAGATTTTCCAGACGTTTGATGTACGTTTCCAGAGTTTCACGGCGAGCGCCGGGACGGGAGCCGCTGACCGCATCGGCGGCTTTGACCAGAATGGAGATCGGCGAAATCGCTTCGACATCTTCATGGTGTGACGCAATCGCATTAACGACAACCGGACCTTCGCCGTATTTTTTCGCCACCTCGGCGCCGATTTGCGTATGAGTGCCTTCGGTATAGCGATCGATGGCTTTGCCGATATCGTGCAGCAATCCGGCGCGTTTGGCGAGCGCGCCGTCAAGTTCAAGCTGCGATGCCATGAGCCCGGATAAATACGACACTTCGATGGCATGCTGCAAATTGTTTTGGCCGTAGCTCGTACGGTATTTCAATTTACCGAGCAGTTTTTTGATCTCAACGTGCGTATCGGTCACACCGGCTTCAAACAGCGCCTTGTCGCCAATTTCAATAAGATTTTCTTCCATCTCTTCGGTTGTTTTAGTGACAACCTCTTCGATGCGCGCCGGATGAATTCGGCCGTCGGCCACCAATTTTTCCAGCGCCACTTTGGCAATTTCGCGCCGGAACGGATCAAAGCCGGAGAGCACAACAGCTTCCGGGGTATCGTCAACGATCACCTCAACGCCGGTGGCCTGCTCGAAGGAGCGAATGTTTCGTCCTTCTCGACCGATGATGCGGCCCTTCATTTCATCGTTCGGCAAATTGACAACCGACACTGTCGTTTCAGTCGAGTGGTCGGCCGCCGTCCGTTGAATGGCTTGAATGATGATCTCGCGCGCCTCACGATTTGCCGTCTGGCGAGCATGATCCTTGATTTCTTTCATGTCGCGCGCCGCAGCCTGTTTGGCCTTGTCCAGCAAATTCTCCATTAAAATGCGGCGCGCTTCGTCGTTGGAAATGCCGCTAATCTGTTCAAGCTGACGATTCTGTTCCTCAATTTTGGTTTGCAGTTCTTCCTGCAAGCTGTCCGTGCGTTCTTCACGCACTTTGAGGTCAGCCGCCAATTTTTTCAGATCTTCTTCCTGCTTGATGAGCAGATCGTGCTTTCGGTCCAGATTCCGTTCGCGCGATGACAGCTTGTTTTCAAGTTTGTTGAGTTCGCTGCGACGGTTTTTGGTTTCGTTATCAACTTGTTGCTTATAGCGCAGCGCTTCATCTTTGGCTTCGAGAATTTTTTCTTTCTTTAAAGCGCGCGCTTCCTTTTCGGCCTCGGAGACGATCTTCTCGGCCAGTTTTTCTGCATTTGCAACCTTGCCCTGGCCCACGTATTTCGACATCATCCAGCCGACAATAAACGTCACAAAGCCAGTTACCAATGCAATAATTATAATCGTAATCGGTTCCATTAATCCTCCGGCATAAAAAAACCCAGAAGTGCATCATTCTGAACTGTGCATATGGCAACGCTACGCGGTTCATAGCGTCAACACGGACAGCAAAATCTCGCAGTCTGGGATTATGGTGGATGGAACCAGTGGTCATCGATTCCACTATGTAAAATATGCGCCTAATCTCTTACGCGCGCATTATCCTCCGATTTATCCAGGATGCCAAGTTCTAATTTATCAGTTAATTCTTTAACTTTCGCCTGAAAGTCGACTAGATCTTTGTTTTCCTGCTCACGTGATTGAAACAATTCCATTGCAATATTGAGCGCAGAAAGAATTGCGATTTGGTGTAACGGCCGGTTTGGTTTGAGCGCTTGTATTTCTCTCATCTTGCCGTCAACGTATTCGGCGATTTTATATATTTCACCGTTGTCGTTAGAGCTGGCTCTAAGAGTATATTCGGAACCAAAGATATTAACTTTGACGATTTTTTGTTCGATTTCCATGAAACTTGACATTGCGAGATTAACACACGTCCATGTGTTTTCGGATGCACGCCATCACTCTAGCAACCGCACTTTATCAATTTTATTGACCAGATCTTGAAGGCGGTCTTTGAGTTTTTCCTCTTTCTCTTGATATTCGGCAATGACATGTGCATCCGCACTATTTTCCGCATCTTTTAATTCGCTTTCGAGCT
>CAYSNA010000458.1:0-4370 GCA_964432185.1 uncultured Cytophagia bacterium | reverse complement strand
ACCGCGGCTCCATGGTCAGTGTCGATCCCGACGCTGTTCAAGAGGTTGAGGTCATCACTGGTACTTTTAGTGCAAAGTATGGCGAGGCTATGAGTGGCGTCGTCAATATGGTGACCAAAGAGGGCGGCGACAGATTCAGCGGCAAAGTTGAAGGATACATGGCGAACTATCTCACCCAACATGGTGATGTTTACATGGGATTGGATGCCGCGGAAATTGATCGCAACGAAGATTATAAATTTATGTTTGAAGGCCCGATTATCCGCAACAAACTGAACTTTTTTGTCAGTGGCCGTGTGCAGGATAACGATGGTTATCTCAACGGCGTTCGCCGTTTTAACGTAACGGATGAGCCGGATTACGGATCGTTTCAAGATGAGGATTGGCCGGCCCCAATTCCTCCGACAAATACTATTCGAAATATTAATACCGGCGACAGCAGTTACGTCCCGATGAGCTGGATGGAAGGCATCAACCTGAACGCCAAATTAACCTATCGCATGAAAAACATCAAAGCCTCGTTGATGTATCTGATCAACGACGGTCAGGGCCAGGGCTATAGCCATGCCGCCAGATACAAACCGGATGGACGTTCCAGATGGCACGATCGCAGCGATTTGTGGACGCTGCAACTCAACCACGTTTTGGGACAACGATTGTTTTATGAGTTAAAATTTTCGTACACCTCCAGTGAAACCGGAAATTATCTGTACGAAAATCCGCTTGATCCTCGTTACCTGCACGATCGATATGCGGCCAACCAGAGTTATACCGGCTTCCTCACCGGCGGCCAGGATAAGGGCCATTATACCAACGAAACCAACAAGCTTCTCGGCCGTTTGGACATGACCTGGCAGGCGACGAATAATCACAGCCTTGAGTTTGGCGCCGAAGCGGTAAAGTATGACTATCTGAATACATCGCTCTCAATCTTGAACCTGTATCGTAACACGCAAGCGTCTGCGTTCCTGTACGCGCCGCAAATTATGCCCGACTCGTCGGTGTACTCGGATATTTATACCAAAGAACCGGTACAGGCATCGACATGGCTTTCCGATAAAATGGAATTCGACGATATGGTTGTTGAGCTGGGTGTTCGCGCCGAATACTTTGATCCGAAAACAGTCTATCCGTCAAACTACCGAAATCCGGCCAACACGATGTTCCGCGATGATCCGGAACGTCAATCCATCTATAAAAATGCCGATCCTCAATTTAACCTGGCGCCTCGCCTTGGTTTGTCCTACCAACTTGGTGATCAGGCGTTGTTGCGTTTCAGCTATGGCCATTTTTACCAGTATCCGCCCCACAGCACCATGTATCAAAATAATTCCTATATCCTGGCCCCGACCAACTATGCCAGCACACTCGGCAACCCGAATGTGCAGCCGGAAATGACGGTAAACTATGAAATCGGTTTGTGGCAGATGTTGAACCAGTATATGGACCTGGAAGTGGCGTTGTGGTACAAAGATATTTATAATCTCTCCACGGTCAATATTCAAACCACATACAATGCGCTGCGTTACGGTTTGTACGGCAACAAGGACTATGGCAATGCTCGCGGTCTGGAAGTGAAATACAAAGCACACGTTGCCAGCTTTTTTGCTGAAGTGAACTATACGCTGCAGTACACCCGCGGCAATGCGGATAATCCGCAGTTCACCTTTAACCGGGCCGGTAACAGTCAGGATCCCATTCCGACACTCATTCCAATGAGTTGGGATCAACGACATACCGTCAATACAACGATTGGCTATAACAAGAAGAATTGGGGCGCAACCGTTACCGGTTGGGTTGGATCCGGCTCGGCCTTTACCTGGTCGCCGATCGATCAGAACCCGCTCAACCGCGTCTACCTGTTGCCGAACAACAGTTCGAAACCGTTCCATTATTCTTTCGATTTAAAAGCGAATTACGACATCGATCTGGCCAAGAACTATCGCCTTCGCTTTACACTCTACGTTTATAATCTGTTCGACCGCTTGAATGAAGACAATGTGAATGCCAACACGGGTCGAACAAATCAGGCTATTATTCGTCCGCAGGATCGCCTCGGTCATTGGAGCGATTTCAGCACGTACGAAGACCGTATCTACAGCCCGTCCAACTGGTCCGCTCCGCGATTGGTTAAACTCGGCGTCGGCTTTTTCTTTTAATGGTGATGTGATACGAGTAATCTGATTTCTGATGAAATAGCCAAAAAATCGAAAGGAAATAAAATGAAAAGAGTATTTTTAATTTTAATGTGTATTGGGATGATATTCCTGCAATATACAGATATACTCGCACAAGGCCGTGTGTATGACGGTCCCGAAGACGGCGCCGGCGATCCGTACCTCGAGCGCGAGGGATTTATGGTCGGTAACCGCGTGCAGATGCTGTTCAAAAATAATACGGAACTTGGTGACTATCCTCGTAAAGACGCGGTGCGCTGGCCCAGAGGTATCGGCGGCAACGTCATGCACGACGGTCTCGGTCTGCTCGTCACCGCTCCGGTTTTTATCACACAGGATTCCATCCCCGTGACCGATACGCTCATGATCCGTTCATTGGCCATGCAAGGATTGATCGATACGCTTTTTTATTGTCAGACCAACTATCGTGAAGAAATGGACCGTGATCCCACCGGTCAGATCGAATGGGGTTTGCATCCGGCTCCCGGTTACATGAATAATCTGAGTGAAACGCCGGCCATGAGCAACGATCCGAATTCCTGGCCGCCGCAAGGGTGGCTGTATACCGGCCGCCAGGTGCACTGGCCCGGTGAATGGGACGGACGTTTTGGCCGCGGCCAAATTCGCGCCGACCTTGAAGCCTATATCGTAGCCAACGATGCACAAGATTTGGAATACCTTGGCGAAGATGACCGGGTGAAATATTATCCGCGCCCCGGTTTGAAAATTGGTGATATTGATCCCGGCGTCACCATCCAGAAAGGCCAGCCGTGGGGCGGTATGGGCGTGCGCGTCAAACAACGCCTCTTCCAATGGAACAATCCCATGGCGCAAGACTGTATCTTTTCCGAATATACCATTGCGAACGTTTCCGAGTACGATCTGCCCTATATGGCTTTTGGCGCCTGGCTCGATAACGACATCGGTGGTGAGAACAGTGGCGAGGACGGCAGCTTTTACCTCGAAGGCAACATGTCATATCAGTGGGATACGGATGGCATCGGCGAAGACGGTTATCCGACAGGTACGGCCGGTTACGCCTACCTCGAATCTCCGGGTATCTATAACGATTTTAAAGATAACGACCGCGACGGTCTGATTGACGAACGCCGTGATAACGATGCGGGTCAGCTCATCGGCCCGGAAGACGGCATTTCTGATATGACCGCCTTTTTACATTTCTACGGCAAAAAAGCCGAAGATCTCAAAGATCACTGGTCGGGTGATGAAGATCAGGACTGGGAAGACGGTGTCGATACCAATGGCGACGGCGTGTACCAGCCCGATGAATTTTCCGGCGATGATATTGGTCTCGACGGCGTGGCTCCCGGTGAAGAAAATTATGAAGGCCCGGATATCGATGGCACCGAATGTAACCACCGCCCGGATCGCGGCGAAGGTTATGCCGAACCCAACTTTGGCTGGACCGACGTCTCTGAAACCGATATGCTCGGTTTGACGACGCTGCTTTACACCGAAGCTGTTCCGCACACCGAACCCTACTACGGCTGGTTTCGGAATGATAAATCCATGTGGGAACGCCAAACGCTGCTCGATTCTCTCGAATCCGGCGCCACGGACATTAACAACCTGTTCGAGTTGTTCTCCACGGCCATCTTTCCGCTCTACCAGGGCAACACCGAGTTTATTTCGATCGCACAGTTGCACTCGTACGATGACCTGGCCGGTTTGAACTCGGCGTCGCACAGCGCGCCGGCTCTTTTCACTTTAAAGAAAACGGTTCAGGTTATTTACGAAAAAGACTATCGTTTTGCCCAGCCGCCGAAAATGCCGTCGCTCAAAGCGCTGGCCGGCGATGGTTTTGTCCAGTTGATGTGGGATAACCGCGCTGACCGCTTGACGCGCGAACCGTTCCTCAACGGCATCAACGACTTTGAAGGCTACAAAGTGTTCCGCTCGACCGATCCGGATATGAAAGATCCGCAAGTCATTACCGACGGTTTTGGAACCGCTACGTTCCTGAAACCGATCTTTCAATGCGATCTTAAGAACGGCCGCCGCGGCTTTACCAATTACGGTCTGCTGAATGGCGTCGGCTACAACCTTGGCGATGATTCCGGTATTGCCTATTCTTTCCGCGATGAAACCATTCAAAACGGCCGCACCTATTATTATGCGATCGTTGCATACGACTATGGTATCCATCCCGATGATCTGAAAGGTACGTCGGTT
>CAYSNA010000457.1:0-4390 GCA_964432185.1 uncultured Cytophagia bacterium | reverse complement strand
CGCTGCAGGCGACCAGCATCAGGCCGACTACTGACACTATTATTAAGATTATTTTTTGCATCTTTTTCTCCTTGACTTGCTCAAACATAAACTCTGCTGATATTTCCAGAGTTCCACAATTTATCAAAAACTTGACCTTTTAACAATGAAAAATAAATGGATGACACTTTGTTACATTGGAGTTAAGCAGGCGGCAGTTGCGCAAGCAGCGCCGTCAGCTCGTCATGTGCGTTTTCCCAGGCGGCATAATGTTCATCAATGTCACTTTTTATTTGATGATATTCTTTCGTCAAAGTTGCAGCCACATCACCATCTTTGTAGGAATCCGGATGGGCCATCAAGCGTTCGACCTCCTGCTTTCTCGCCTCCAAACGCTCGATTATATGTTCCGACGTCTCGATAATTTTTTGTAGTTCATTCCGTTTTTTGCTGATGGCCTGACGCGCCTCCGCCTGCTTGCGTTTATTTTCCCTGGACTTCCAGCCGCTCGTTTCGCTCTCCCGCTCGAGTTGGTTGGCTAAAAGTTGCTGTTGTTTCTTTTTATTGAGATAATCCGAGTAATTCCCTTCATACAATTTGAGGCGGCCATCCTTTAATTCGATGACCTTTTGCACAATTTTATCGAGGAAATAACGATCATGTGAAATGAGCACCAGCGTTCCATCATATTTGATCAGCGCATGTTCGAGCGCCTCTTTGGAACGCATGTCTAGGTGGTTGGTCGGTTCATCCATGATGAGAAAATTAACCGGCGACAACAAAATTTTCGCGAGCGATACGCGCGCTTTTTCACCGCCGGACAGTACGCCGATTTTTTTAAAGACATCATCCCCTCGTAAACCGAACAGACCAAGAATATTGCGAACGTGCGGAATCTGGCTGGATGCAACGGTATTCGAGACTTCATCATAAATTGTCGCGCTCACATCAAGCGCATCAACCTGATGTTGCGCATAATAACCAATGCTGACGCGTTGGCCGATATCAATACTGCCGCGTTGGGGTTCAAGCTGATCGACTATCAACCGGGTCAACGTCGTTTTTCCCGCCCCGTTATCGCCAACCAATGCAACTTTTTGGCCGCGATACAAATCAAGATTTACATCCGACAGAACCCAGTTTTCCGCATAACGAAAAAACATATTCCTGATGGACAGCACGTCTTTATAACTGGCCGTATCGACGGAGAGATCGAACGAAAAATCGTGCTCCTCGGATTCGAGCTCCACATCTTCCATCTTTTCAAGCATCTTAACACGACTTTGCACTTGCGACGCTTTGGTGTTTTTATAACGAAACCGATCGATGAACTCTTGCTGTTTTTGTCGTTCTTTTTGCAGTTGTTCGGATTTCTTGAGCAGCATCTGCCGATCTTTTTCTTTTTGCGCTTCAAAAAAATGATAATTTCCGGCATAAGCATAAAGACGTCCGAAACGCAGCTCGCAAATTTCCTGCGCTATTCGATCGATAAAAAATCGGTCGTGTGAAACGATGATGATGCTGCCGGGAAAACTGGTGAGATAATCCTCCAGCCATTCCAGGGAAGACAAATCGAGGTGGTTGGTCGGTTCATCCAACAAGAGCAAGTTTGGACGCTGCAATAAAAGTCGCGCCAAATACACGCGCATGCGCCAGCCGCCGCTAAACTCGAGAAGATCGCGATCGAAATCGCCGGAAGCAAATCCGAGTCCGGTAAGAATCGCTTTCGCTTCGCTTTCGAGCCGATAGCCGCCCGCATGTTCAAATTGATGTTCCAAGGTGCCGAGCTTTTCGGCAATCTTTGGATGATGTGTGGCGGTAGACAGTTCAGCGCGAAGCGTCGTTATTTGTTTTTCGAGGTCAAGAACATCGCTCCTGCCCTGCAGCACAAAATCGAGAATTCGCCTGGTTTCCAGGGTAATTTCTTCCTGCGGCAGGTAACCAATCTGATAATCATTCGGCTTGAGGATCGTTCCGGCTTCAGCCTGAATCTCATTGGTAATGATGCGCAACAGTGTGGTTTTGCCCGCACCGTTGGCGCCAACAAGCGCAATGCGTTTGCCTTCGGGAATGATAAAATCGATGTAGCGCAACAGCTCGCGCTCACCGATGGTGTAGGAAATTCCTTTTAAATGCAGCATAGATTATAATCGGATTAAATATTCGGGATGCCTTAAAGAGAAAACGCAGAGCTTGTTAAAACGCCGGGAAATCACCGAGAACTTGGCCATCCCGGTAATTTCTCAGCACCTCATCGACCCTGCGTTCAAGTGTAAAATAGCAAAAATTAAAAAATTAGTCAACAGGAGAGCCGAGCGGCTCTTGCCAGGAACTTTAAAAATATCTATTCTTTCTCAAGCTCTTGCACAACGTGATAAACATCGCGCGTGCCCATTTTGGTGCGATCGATAAATTTGGTTTTCGTGCGGTAGCCTTCCGCCGATATCTGCACGATATGATCGTCAGAGCGGCTCACGTCATAACGCAACGGAGATTGACCGACGACTTTGTCATCCACAATAATTTGAGCATGCTCCGGCACTGTATTGATCTGCAGTGTGATCATATCACCCACAGCCGTTGACGATGGGGTGCTTTTTGAAAAGCTGCTTTTGGCGTCAAGATCTTCCAATTTTGCCGAAAAATACATTGTGCGATTTACCGGCTCGCCGTTTGGTTTTTTGACAATGTCGGCCCGCACAACCGTGCGTTTGTCATGCTGCACACGAATCAAATCCTCCGAGACAATTTGGTATTTGTCCTCTCCCCAACCAACATAGGCATTATAAAACGCTTTGATCTCATAGTACCCGGGTCGCATGCGCATTTTATAAACATATTCATTTTGAACGTTGGAGACCAGCCAGTCCGGATTAATTTTGTGATCGTTGATATAAAGATCGAGCGTGTTTTTGTAGCTGCTGGATTCGTCAGCGACGTTTTCGATGATGATAACGAGATTGTCCACGACCTGATCGGGCAACTCGAGCTGTTTGACCGGCCGAATGGCGTTATACGCTTCATCAACAGAAACCTGTCCTTTGCATCCAAAGAGAAATAGAACACTGACGATACACATAGTTCCGATGATATACTTTTTCATTTTAGTGCCTCCGTGAACCAGAACATTTAAAAAATTTACACCATTTTGACGGTTTTGTCCCGGCAATGTTTACGATTCTGCTATAAAAACGATGGAAAGAGAGCCAATATTTCTATTTTATTTTTGCGTTACCTGGTGGATAATAGTATAGAGTGCGGCAATGATCGCATTGTGCCCCAATCATGCCATTTTTCTCGTAAACCTTCAAGCTGATGGATGATCTCTGTCAGTTGATCAGGTTTGATCCAGCGGTAGCCGGTGATGTTTTCGCTGTCATCCTTTGGATGCGGATCGTTGCCATTCACCTGCACTTTAAAAATATGCGACACAAACGGAATTGAGCGGCCGCTGTTGTGGAACTCGTAAATCAGCAGAGCAACGTGCAAAGACGCTGTGGTGATAAAACCGGTTTCCTCATCCAACTCGCGGTGCAGCGCATCGATCACTTTTTCGCCGGGATGAATACCGCCCGTAGGAATCCGGAAAATCCCCGGTGGATAAAATGGTTTGGTGTGCAGCAGTATGTCGCCGTTCACATTCTCAACGCAAAGGGCCACCTCAGCGCGCCGATTTTTCTTCTCGCGCAAAATACTGTGCCAGCTCTCAAAGTATTGTTCACTTGTGTGCAGGTCGGCTCGAAAAAAATCAATCGGCCCGTACTTTTCATGCAAATCCAACACTTCGGCCGGATCTAAAAAGGTCTTGTTTAACTTGAGATCGAATAGATCCGCAAGCTCTATCTGCTGTAAAAAATTATTCTGCATTAGTCCCGAGCACCATGGTCATGTTAATATTTTTTGATTTTATGTTTTTCCAATTTACTGTACAACGTGCCGCGGCTGATACCCAATGTCTCTGCCGCCTGTTTTAAATTCCATTTAGATTGCAGCACTACTTTTTCGATCAAAATCTTTTCAGCCTCATTCAGTGAAAAAGATGGCAGGTTCAATGTGACCTCAACACCGTTGTCTTTGCCTTTTATGTTGGGTGGCAGATAATCCTCAGTCAGGACATTTCCCTGGCAGTACACAACCGCGCGTTCGATGGCATTCTCCAACTCGCGGACATTGCCGGGCCATTCGTGCGACTCCAGGAGTTTCATCGTATTTTTCGAAACACGATTGATGCGTTTGTTCATTTGAGTGGCATACTTTTCAAGAAAATAGTGCACGAGAAGCGTTATATCACTTTTGCGCTCACGCAGCGGATCGATGTGAATATTGATCACATTCAACCTGAAATACAAGTCCTCCCGGAAGCTGCCCTCCCTGACGGCTGCTTCCAGATCTTTGTTGGTGGCGGTCAAGA
>CAYSNA010000456.1:0-4418 GCA_964432185.1 uncultured Cytophagia bacterium | reverse complement strand
GAGAACATCCCAGCCATCGGCAACGGGCTCGGCGTTGGTCACGGTGGTGGTGATGATGGCGTTGGTGGCGTCGTATTGGACCTCGTGAAAGACGGACGCGGAGGCATCGACCAGGTTGGTTGCCGCGCTGGATTGCTCGGTCTGCTCGATGCGCACCAGCGCCTGACCGTGCTCGGCGGCGAGGTGTTAAAAACATTGACTCGACTCGAATCCATGAGTGACGCAAAGATCAGAATTCAACGTCGAACTCTTGACCTGCCGCTGGTGGATGTCGATCCATCAGAACTCGCGGCCGCTGAAAAAATAATCGCGACGTACGGCACCGACAAACCGGCGCCGTTTATGGAGATGGTGAATGCCTTTAAAATTAAGGATGTGCTGGACCGCAACGGCAGGCCGCTGCACGGCGAAGTGCAGGTTATCGCCATTGGCAAAGATGTCGCACTTGTCGGATTAAACGGCGAGATTTTTGTTGAACTGGGATTGGCGATCAAACAATCCTCACCCTTTCCACTCACCATTGTATCGAGTTTGACCAACGGCGTTGTCGGTTATGTGCCCGATCGTAAAGCGTATGCCGAAGGCCACTACGAACCGGTGAGCGCACGCTGTGCGGCGGGTTCGGGCGAAATGATGGTGGAGGCCGCCGTGGACATGTTGCGACAGATGTATCAGAATACAAAGTAAAATTATGAAAATGTTCAAACACGAATTAACGAACCGACGGTTATTGCTGGGAACAGTGCTGTCCTTGCCCAGCCCCGAAACAGCGGAAATTCTGGCCAACGCCGGTTTCGACTGGCTGTTTATCGATGCCGAGCACAGCTCGTTGGGATCATCGGAACTGCAAGCAATTATCGGACGAGTGGATCACAAGGTGCCGTGCGTTGTGCGTGTTGCGGCGGCTGAAGAGTGGCATATCAAAAAAGCGCTCGACATCGGCGCAACCGGCATCATTGTGCCGCAGGTGAATTCGGCAAAAACCGCGGAACGAATCGTTCAATTCAGCAAATACCCGCCGGAGGGCGCTCGCGGTGTTGGGATCGGACGCGCGCACGGCTACGGCGCCTCGTTTTCCGACTACCTCAAAACAGCGAATGAACGTGTTGCAGTCATCATTCAAATCGAACACATCGATGCGGTTCACAATATCGAAAAAATCGTCCAGGTGAAAGGCATCGATGCCGTTTTTGTCGGTCCCTATGATTTATCCGCCAGCATGAACCGTTTGGGCGAGGTGAAGCATCCCGAGGTTCGGCGGGCGATCGACCATGTGACCAGCGTGTGCCAAAAGACCGGTATGCCGCTGGGAATTTTTTGCCTTGAGCCCGAATCAGCTCACCATTATATTGAACAAGGCTATTCGCTTTTAGCGGTCGGTATTGACAGCGTTTTGCTTGCGAACGCCGGCCGGAAAATTTGCAATGAAATAAAAAATAAATTCGGAGATTTCCCCTCATGAAACATCGCCAACCCCTATTCACCTGCACTCTCTTGATTCTTTTATTTTTTTTCATGTCCCTCGCGGCGGCAGAAAAACTCGCCCAAACGCCGCCCATGGGCTGGAACAGTTACAACTGCTACGGCGCCACCGTCACTGAAGCGGAAGTGAAAGCCAATGCCGATTTTATGGCGCTGCATCTGAAGGATTACGGCTGGGAATACGTGGTCATCGATTACTGCTGGTTTTATCCGCATCCCGGCGCGCTCAACAATCCGCCACAAAATGAAAAATATGCACCGCGCCTCGCCATGGATGACTATGGCCGCCTCCTCCCCGCGCTCGATCGGTTTCCATCGGCGGCGAACGGCCAGGGCTTCAAGCCGCTCGCCGATTATATTCACAGCAAAGGACTCAAATTCGGCATTCACGTCATGCGCGGCATTCCGCGGCAGGCCGTCGAGGTCGATAATTCACCCATTCTCGGAACGTCAAAAAAAGCAAAAGACATTGCTAATACAGAAAGTGTTTGCGCCTGGCTAAACAGCATGTACGGCGTCGATATGTCGAAAGACGGCGCGCAGGAGTATTACAATTCACTGTTTCAACTTTATGCCGAATGGGGCGTCGATTATGTCAAAGTGGATGACCTGCTCTATGTCACCGGTTACGGCACGCCGGAACAAAAAGGCAATTATCACAAAGAGGAAATCGCGGCGATTCGCGCAGCCATCGACAACTGCGGTCGACCGATGGTTTTCAGTCAATCTCCCGGCAACAGCGCGCCGGTGAATGACGCCGAATTTCTCAAAGCCAACACCAACCTCTGGCGAATTTCCGAAGATTTTTGGGATGAATGGCCGCAGCTAAAACATCAATTTCCGTTGTGTGAAAAATGGGCCGCGCACATCGACCCGGGCCACTGGCCGGATGCCGACATGCTGCAGCTCGGCCGCCTGTCGCGCCGCGGCCCCGACGGCGCTGAACGCGACAGTCGCTTCACGCCCGCCGAAGCCAAAACGCACATGACGCTGTGGAGTATTGTCCGCTCGCCGCTGATGTTTGGCGGGGATTTGACCATGATTTTGCCGGCAACCTACCGGCTCATCACCAATCGTGCCGTCATTGAGGTCAATCAACACAGTGAAAACAACCGGCAGTTATTTCGTCGCGGCAATCATGTCGCCTGGGTGGCGGACGTTCCGGATTCTGATGATAAATATCTCGCCCTGTTCAATCTGGGCGAGGATGCCGAAACGCCGGTTTATACGCTGTTATCGGATATAGGAATCAAAGGATCATGTTCGATTAAGGATGTCTGGTCCGGCGATCATCTCGGCGAGTTTAAAAAGGATTTTTATCCGGTGATCGAAGCGCACGGCGCGGGACTGTATCGATTGACAGCGCAGTAACAGTGTTGAAGCATATGATTACGAGGTCATGCTAAATCCGAACAATTTCGACGTGCATGATGTAGAGATCGGCCATGAGAACGTCTCTCAAATTAACAATTATGCAGATGTGCTGGATCGTCTTGCAATGGAGAGGAACCGCCATGATGCACGCGCAGGACAACACATTTGATGTCGCGCAGTTTTACCCCATGCTGCAACACACTGTGGACGCACAGGCCATGTCGCTCTCCTATCTGGTCGGGGGCTGGCCGGAGCTGGAACAGTGGCGAATTCTCGGCCGCGCCAAAATGCATGAACTTTTGGCGTATCAACCTGATCCTCTGGCGCCGCAGATTCTCGACAGCGCATCCCCAAAAGGGAATACCGCCATCGTGTACGGTGCGCCGTGGATACTTTTCGTTTGACCGCTTACATGCGCATCCCCCGACAGACCGATCCGTTCCAAAGAATAACCTACCGGAAATATTTCCTAAACGTAAATAAACCACATTCCACCTGTCGTGCGCCGATTCAGGCGCGCGACAGGTTTTGCCGAACGGAAGACGGCCACGTGCACACGATACTTTTTTATCGCATGCCACCACGCATGTCATAAAAAAGTTGCATGATGTGCAAAACTGCAGTATATTGCGTTCACGTGAACGCGCATCTTGTTGACGTAGTCGCTTGTTTACCCCAACGGACCTGTACCATCCAATATGGACATTATTTTTATACCTAGATTTTTATCCACAACACCTTTTTTATGGAGGTCGACATGTTCGCATCAACACTAAAACTAGTTGTTCTAGCCCTGCTCTGTTTTTGCACCGTGCTCATGGCAGAGACGTCTATCACCTTCTCATCACCGCAAAACGGGGATAATTTTTCGCCGTGCCAATCCATTGTTCTGTCGGTAGAGACATCCGCCGATGCCGGTGTTCGTCACGTCTATTTTTACCTCAACGGTGTAACAAAAAATCGCGATCGCACTGCGCCCTACGAGTACGAATGGACTGAAGTGCCATCAGGATTTTATCAGATAGATGCCAAACTTGTTGACAACAATGGCGAGGAAGTGGATGCGGCGCCCGTTTATATCACCGTTGGCGAAAACCAGCAGGCCAATCTTTTGACGAACGGTGATTTTTCGTGCGGATTGAAAAACTGGACGCTCTACACCGCAACGGATGTGGATGCGGACGTTTACATCGAAAATTACCAAACGTTCAGCGACACATCGTTCGCATACATCGAAGTGATTGAAAGTTATGACAATCTCTGGTTCGTGACGTTGTATCAGGATTTTCCGATTTATGCCGGCCATACGTATCAGATTTATTTTTCAGCCGAAGTGGCAGAAGACAAAATGATCGGTCTGGCGTTTCAGCATAAAAACAATCCCTGGCCGGTTCGCTGGGTCAATCAACGCATTCCGATCACTCCCGATGAAACCGAATACGGCCCGTTCGAATTCGAATGCACGGAAGAAGACAAACTGGCGCAATTTAAATTTCTTGTGGGCGGAACCAATATTGATATTGCCATTGATAATGTTCGCGTTATTGATCCTCAATACATCT
>CAYSNA010000455.1:0-4433 GCA_964432185.1 uncultured Cytophagia bacterium | reverse complement strand
TGACGGCTTCGGACAAATCGCCCAATTCCAGACGAATGTGCACGGTTTGACCGCGGCGAATATCCGTGGGAATCTCATCGACAAATTCCAAATCGACATTAAAGCGGCCGTTAACAATTTCCGGAAAGATCTTTTTGATAGCAAGCCGATAGGTTGTACCGCCAAAATCAAATTCGCCCTGGAGTTCGGTAATAATGCGCGCCAAATAATGTTCATCAATGCCGGCGCGGATTTTAAAGCCGTCGAGAATATCAATCTGCCCAATGCGTTCGCCGGCCGAGGTGATTTCGCCGACATATTCGGCGTTGAGCGATGTGAGCTGTCCGGTGACCGGCGCGATGATGGTCAAATTTTCCAGCCGTTGTTTGGCGATGCGCAAATTTTCCTCCACCCGCTTGAGCGATTGCGCCAATTGATCAACTTGAATCGCCATCATGATAGAATCCTGCTTTGCCGTCAAAATCGCCAGCTCGCGTTTGCGTACGTTATATTCGAAATCGTCTTTGGATTCTTCGTACTCTTGTCGCGAAATGATTTTGTTCTCCAGCAGCGTTTCGTTCTGCTCATAAATACGTTTGGTTCGATTGATTTGATAATCCAGGTCTGCCAGTTTGTTGTAGAGTTCCAGTTTTTGTTTTTCCATTTGCAACTGGGTATTTCTGAGCGAATTTTTTTGATCCAGCATGGAGGCCTGCTGGCGCGAGATATCGAGCAGCAGATTGGTGTTTTCAAGCCGAAGAATCGTGTCATCCTTTTTCACCATGTTGCCGGCCTCGACAAAAATCTCTTCTACGCGGCCGCCCTCAAGCGCATCGATATACACCGTTTGGATCGGAATCACCGTGCCGGTCACCGGAATAAATTCCTGAAACTCGCCGCGTTCCACCGTAGAGATGATCAGGCGGTCGGTTTGTACATTCAGTTTGGTGTCGTGATTGCCGAAAATCAGGCTGTACAAAATGAGCAAAACAAAAAGTGCCGGGATGGCGAAATACGCGATCTTTTTCGCTGTCCATTTTTTCTTTTCGAGAATTCGATCCATGCTGTCCTCAGAAATTGGTTTTTCAAGCGCCTTAAGGCGAAAAGCGTGCCAGAGCCCTGCGTCCATTTTCCCTTGTCTATAAGTTGCGGAAATTTAACGGGTTGATTGGTGCCGATATTTTTTAGAGTACGCTCAGTTCTCATTTGACTATACGAAATCAGACAGCAGGTGTACGTATCCGTGCACCTTTTGCTTGTTTTGTTGAACAGAGTTGTTAAATTGAAAATAAGCCTGTGCAAGTGATTAAAAAACAGATGGTGAAAATAAAACGGAGCCATACCAAAACGGCACGAAATTCGCTTAACGTTTAAAACAATAACACTGAGGATCACGGAGAAAACACAGAGTTTCACAGAGTAAAAAATTGTTCTCGGTGAATCTCCGTGTATCCTCGGTGCTCTCCGTGTCATTTTTTTATAACATCAGGAAACTCAAATGCCTAAAATCCTCGTTGTTGATGATAACAAAGATATTCTTGTCGCCGCCCGTTTATTGCTCAAACAAGCCGGCTATACGGTTCACACCGAAGAAAGACCGGATGCGCTTCCGACGCTTCTTAAAAATGAAAGCTATGATGTCATTCTTCTGGATATGAATTTCACCAAAGATGTGACCAGTGGATCGGAAGGATTTTTCTGGCTGAATCGCATCCTGAAAATTGATCCGTCCATTGTCGTGATTCTCATGACCGAGTATGGCGATGTTTATACCTCGGTCAAGTCGATGAAAGAAGGTGCGACGGATTTTATCACCAAACCGTGGCAAAATGAAAAATTGCTCGCCACCCTCTCCGTGGCGGTCAATTTGCGTTTTTCGCGTCGCGAGGTGGAAAATCTCAAGAGTAAACAGCAGCAGCTCAGCGCCGATATCGATCAGAAATACCATGATATGATCGGCGCCAGTCCGGCCATGCAGCATGTGTTTGAGACCATTGAACAGGTGGCAAAGACCGATGCCAGCGTTCTCATCCTCGGCGAGAACGGCACCGGCAAGGAATTGGTGGCGCGCGCGCTGCATCGCCAATCGCCGCGAGCGGATCAGGTTTTTATCAGTGTGGACATGGGGGCGATCCCGGAAACCTTGTTTGAGAGCGAACTGTTTGGTCATACCAAAGGCGCCTTTACGGATGCCCGGATCGACAAGCCGGGGCGATTTGAGGTCGCCTCCGGCGGCACGCTTTTTCTCGACGAGATCGGCAATTTGACCCTCTCCATGCAGGCCAAGCTGCTGCGGGTGCTGGAGGAACGCCAGGTCACGCGCATCGGCTCGCACCAGCCGCGCGATATTGACATCCGTTTGATTGCCGCCACCAATGCGCCGATTCACGAACTGGCGGAGAAAAAGGAATTTCGCCAGGATTTTTTGTATCGAATCAATATTGTTGAAATTCATTTGCCGCCGCTGCGGGAGCGCGCCGAAGACATTCCGTTGCTCATTGATTATTTTTTGCAAACCTATGCCAAGCGGTATAAAAAGGAAAACATTCGCGTCAGTGCCGGCGCCATGACCAAGCTGCAGGCCTACCGCTGGCCCGGAAACATTCGCGAGCTGCGACATGCGCTGGAACGGGCCGTGATTATGGCCAAATCGAATGTGCTGCAGCCATCAGATTTTCTCTTTGCGCCGGAATCGCAGCAGGAGGGACTTGTTTTTGATTCTTTTAATTTGGATGAGATTGAAAAGATGATCATCCGCAAAGTCCTGGAAAAACACCAGGGCAATATTAGTCACGCGGCGCACGATTTGGGATTAACCCGCACCTCATTGTATCGACGGATGGAAAAGCATGCTCTTTAGAAATTTTCGCCTCAACGTTTTGGGTCGGGTGCTGTTGCTGTGCGCCACATTTTATGGATTGATCCATCTAGTTCTCAAGACTGATCTTTTCGCGACCATATTGGTCGTTGGGCTGGTCATCCTCTGGCAGATTTATTCGCTCATTCGATACGTCGAGACGACCAACCGCAAACTTACCGCATTTTTGCAATCGATCAAATACTCGGATTTTTCGCAATCCTTTAGCCTGGACGGATTGGGTTCGTCCTTTAAAGAGTTGAGCGATTCATTTAATGATGTGATCGAAAGTTTCCAAAAAGCGCGCTCGGAAAAAGAGGAACAGTTTCGCTATCTGCAGACTGTGGTGCAGCATATCGGCATCGGCATTTTGATCCTGAAAAAAAACGGCGACGTCGATCTGGTCAATAATGCGGCCAAACGGCTGCTCGGCTTGCAGCAACTCAAACAGATTTTTCAGCTCGACAAAATTGAACATGGACTTGGTGATAAAATTCTCGAGATGAAACGCGGCTCCAAGCTGGTTCTTAAACTCCATCGGGATGAACAGTTGTTGAGTTTTTTGCTGTTTGTCACCGATTTTATCATTGGCAACGAGCAGTACCGTCTTGTCTCCATCCAAAATATTCAAAGCGAGTTGGAAGAAAAAGAGATGGAAGCGTGGCAGAATCTCATCCGCATTTTAACGCACGAGATCATGAATTCCGTCACGCCCATCGTGTCGCTGTCGAGCACGGCAAATAGTTTGCTCACGTCGGATGTGTTCAGTGCCTGTCAATCGGCGGATTGCCGCGAGCAATTGGACGATGTACGCGCCGCTGTTTTTACGATTGAAAACCGCAGCTCGGGATTGCTCGAGTTTGTTGAAAATTACCGCAAGCTGACGCGGATTCCCAAGCCGAATTTTACCGTTATCCCGGCCGCAGAAATTTTGCGCCGCATTGAGTCGCTGCACCAATCACAACTCTCGAGCAGTAATATTCGGCTTTATATTGATGTGCAGCCCGAGAGCCTGGAGATTACCGCCGATACGGCGCTCATCGAGCAGGTCCTCATCAACCTGCTGAAAAATGCCATCGAGGCGGTTGAATCGATAACCGCGCCAAAAATAACGATTCGAGCCTATCTATCGCCGGTGGGCCGTCCGGTTATTCAGGTTGAAGATAATGGCCCCGGCATCGAAAAAGAGACCATGGAAAACATTTTCATCCCCTTTTATACCACCAAATCAAACGGCTCTGGCATAGGCCTCAGTCTGTCACGACAAATTATGCGGCTGCACAATGGATCGCTGACCGTCCAGTCCGTGCCTTTTTCCAGAACGATGTTTATTTTGCGCTTTTAAAGTAATTATTAATCCGGCCCAAATTAGTTTAGCAACATTATTTTCGAGATGTAAGCTGAAGCAAGTCATTCCCGCGCCGACGGCAAACTATTGACGATTGCCGCCGGCTTTGCGGAGTGGACGCGCGCCTGCGCGGGCGTGATTTTAAGTCTAGTGATCTGCTAACCTGTATTATTCATAAAAACTGGATTCAAAGAAAAAAATCGATGGGCCACCTTGCATTTCATCATTATTGGGGCAAAATTGTACTAT
>CAYSNA010000454.1:0-4439 GCA_964432185.1 uncultured Cytophagia bacterium | reverse complement strand
CATACCATAGCTGCTTAAATATCCAGGTTCCAAATAAACAGGCTGAAAAGGAATTTATATAGTTTCCAGGCTGCCTTTTAAAAACGAAATATCTGTTGCATAAACCGCGGCGCCCGAGTGCGCATCCAAATCGCCAAGAATACGTTCGAGGCCTTCAACAATGGCGGGAATTTGATTTTCCGCCACAATGGCGGTTATGGTTTTTGATGACTCGGAGCGATTGCCGAGGAAATTGAGAAAATCCGCAAACAACGGCACATTGGAGAGCACTCCATGCATCCCGGTCGACTCGACAACGCTGGCGCCGCGAACATTTTGTTCCAGCAAAAGTTGGCCAATATCATCCAGATATTGCGTTTCGTAGAGGACAATGGTCAGCAATTTTTTCGAGCCTTCCGGTTTTTTCACAAGGCCGCCGGGGATATTCTCCAGAAAAACTTCTTTCAACACAAGCGGCGTTTTGGCATTGAGCAACTCTTTGCGCGTTGACGGACTTTTGGTCACCAACGAGATTTGCGCCAAAAGCTGTAAAAACGTCCGCGGCTGGTTGGCCGGGCCAACGAGCGCAAAAAAGAGCTGACTTTTTTTGTTGTCGATGCTGTCGAAATCAATACCTTTTTTGGAAACGGCAATGCCGAGGATGAATTTATCGCAGTGTTTTAAACGGGCGTGCGGAATAGCAATGCCGTATTCAAAACCGGTGGAGCCTTGTGCCTCGCGCTCTTCGAACGACTCGACCAGATCAGCTACATCACAATCGGGATTGGCAAAGGAAATGAGCCGCGCCAATTCCAGCAGGCACTCCTTTTTGGTTTTTGCGCCGAGGGACACGGTGCAGGCTTTTTCGTTCAAAATATCGATGATATCCATTACATCCTCTTTTTTTAAAACATCGAGTCAAAAGCTCAAAATAAACCGTCCTTCCCTTTGACCGGAAGCCTTAGAGATCACATCCTTTTTTTATGCCATATTTTGAAATCAGCGGACCAATCAGTTCATTAATAAAAACGCTAAACAGCACAATGTTGACAATCAGAACAAACAACTCTTGCACCTCGGGAGTGGCGTATTTGGCAACCTGCGACGTTTGTACAAACAACGCCAGACCAATAGCCACACCCGCCTGCGGAAAAAGACAAAAGCCGAGATAGGTGCGGATATTCTTCGGCGCCTTGGTAAGCAAACTCGCCGTAAACACGCCGGTCATTTTGCCGAGAAACCGCGCAAAAAGATAGAGCACACCGAGATAAATAACCATCCCTTGACGAAAAACGGCAACATCCAATTCAGTGCCGGCGATAATGAAAAAAAGCGCAAAAATCGGTGGCGTCATGGGTTCGAGAAAATCGAAAATGCGGCGATTTTTCGGCGAGAGGTTAATCAGCGCTGCGCCCATGGCCATATTCGCCAACAAGGCGGACAATTTTAAAGCCGTGGCCAATGCCGTGACGATAAACAACAGAGCGAGCGCCACCAACAAAATCTCGTTATGTTTGACTTTGCGGATCGTCAGCACGTGAATGAGCAGGCCGCCGACAAAGCCCAATAAAAATGAAAAAACCAGTTCACTCAGCGCGTGCAACGCCCCAATCCAAATGCCGCCATGGTTCAGCGTGCCGCCGAGCAAAGGGCCGACCGCGGCAAAGATAATCCCAAACAAAATCACGCACACAGCATCGTCAAACGCAACGACGCCGTATAAATAGTCGATGAATTCACCGCGCGCTCGTAATTCGCGAATGATGATGACCGTAGCGGCGGGCGCTGTGGCCGCCGAAATCGCCCCGAGGATAAGCGCGGCATGCTGATTTTGTCCCACCAGCATCATTGTGCCGGCGACAAAAACAAATGCAAACAGCGCTTCGAACAGGGTCAAAACCAGAATTTTGCTGCCGGCCCGTTTGATTTTGGTAATACTGAATTCGCCGCCAATGGTTAGCGCGATAAATCCGAGCGCCACTTCGGTGATGTGCTTTAAACCTTCGCCCATTTCGGCATGCACGATACCCAGTATGCCTTCACCGAGAAGCAGGCCGGAAACAATATAGCCGGTGATCGCCGGCAGTTTAAAACGCTCGAACAGCTTGCCCATAAAAAATCCGATAAAGAGCAAAAAGCCGAGACTGAGAATGACGCTGTTATGAAAAAAACTGATAAAATTGAGCCAGAGAGAGACGAGATCATCCATTGTGCATTCCCGGATCTGTTTGAGAATTGGCAGATGTTGTCCGGGGATAATATAATAATCTTTCAACGGGAAACAAACGTTTTGCCGGATTCACCGGCAGAGCGGCACACATTAAAAAAGGCCCCATGTTGCCTGTAGCAGCCGGGGCCTTTTTCCCTGTGTGAGAACATCCTATTGGATGATCATGGCCGAGACCAGATCGTCTGTCACCTCAAAAGTGATGCCGATGTCGTAATAAAACAGATTGCCATCAATCGAGGTCGGTGCGCCGTATGCCGCTTGCAGGTCGGCACGCGTGCTGCCAATACCGATTTGTTTTTCCACGGTCAGCCCATCATAAGGAGAAAACACTTTGATATAACCGACAGGGCCGGTGCCGTACAGCACGGGTGAATTGTTTTGCACGTAAAATTCCAGGCCGAGATCATCATAAGTGAAATAATGATAAAATACAGTTTTTGACGGTCGGATGTACCAGTTTTTATCCGGATTGCCGAGGATTTTTTTGACCCGATCATAGGCGTATCCAAGCTCGATATTGGCGGCGCCGAGACCGGGAAAAACTTCTTCCTCGCGGTGATATGAAAGATAAGTTGTGATGGTCTCCGAACCGGCCGTTGATTCAAGTTTGACGACATCCTGATAATCGCCGTACTCGATGCTGCGTAAATTGACGCGAAACGGCACCGCCTGTGGCCGACCGTAGACAATATCGCTCAGGATTTCAAAATCAAGCCAAACCGGTTTTTGGGTGATTTCCCACTCCAGACCGCCGCCGCCGGCATTTTCAATGATCAAGTCGCCATACGAATAGTGCCGATCGAGATTCAAAATAGTGGTGCTGACCTTGAGCAGCGGCGCCGTATACGTCAAGTTCACCGTAATCTCGGCGCTGCCGGCGTTCGAAGACAGCTTGATCACATCGGCATACTCGCCATATTCGAGGGCGTCGAAATCGGTGGCGAGATGGAGCATCAAGGTATCCTTGGTCACTTTGCCGGAATTTGGCGTGACGCTCAGCCATGTCGGCGCCGAACTGACGGACCACTGCACTTCGCCGTAGCCGTTATTGTACACCATCAACACGTCAAACATCGGGCTGCCGGATAGTTGCAGCGAGGTTGGACTGACGCCGAGGGATGGATCGCCCGGTTCTTCTCCGGGTTCGGCATCATTTTCACACTGAAGAAAAACAAACGCCGCGAGGCAAAGCAGCGGAACCAGCACTTTAAAAGCTTTCATGACAAGACTCCAAAAATATTAAAATCAAAAAGCTGATGATATAACAATGATGTATTCCTATAATATCGAGATAGCAGTCATTGCGAGGAGCAAAGCGACGAAGTAATCTCCGAAAATAACATTTTAGTCAAGGGAGGAGATTGCTACTCCCGCCATGCGGCGGGATCGCAATGACTTTTAGAGACTTTATACAAGTTCATCATCAATATAAAAACAAAACGTATAAAACGACAGATATTCTTCAGATTGATGTTTTTTCATCCTATTTGAATAATAACGGGGTGTACTCGTTCAAATAATCGCGCCAATTGGCCCAGGTGTGAGCACCGCCGCTCTCTTTGTAGGTCACATCAAATCCATATTTTTTGAACAGCTCAACCGTGGCTCTCGATGTCTCGATAAGAAAATCCTCATCGCCGGTGGCGAACCACAACAATGCCAGTTTTTCTTTTGCTTCGGCGCTTTCGAGAAAATCCTTGTGCTGCTCTTCCCAACTCGGTCCCTCCGCCTGTCCGGGAAAATTGCCGGTGATGCCGAAAATACCGGAACTGAACACGCCGACATAGGCAAACTGATCCATGACATTAAGTGTTTGAGCGCCGCCCATGGACAAGCCGGCAATGGCGCGGTTCTCAAATCCTTTTTTGATGCGATAATGTGATTCGGCATAGGGGACGAGATCATTGAGGAAATCCATTTTGAATTCATCGACGGCGTTATCAATGCGTGAGGCGCCGAACCGAAAGACGCCCGTATGTCCGGCCGGCATGACGACAACCATGGGCTCGATCTTGCCGTCAGCGATCAGATTGTCGAGAATAATTCCGGCGCGGCCTACGGTCGTCCATGAATCATCACAATCCATGGCGCCATGCAGCAAATAAAAAATCGGATAGTCATCCGCACTCGTTTCGTATCCGGGCGGCGTGTACACGTGCATGCGACGAAAGCGATCCAACGACTTTGAATAGTAGATGACTTCGGCCACAGCGCCGTGTCGCACCGGTTT
>CAYSNA010000453.1:2542-4445 GCA_964432185.1 uncultured Cytophagia bacterium | reverse complement strand
CGCACCTGCTCGACGTTGAGCAAATAATTTTCGATCAGTTTCTGCCAGTCATCCTGCATACTTTTGGGCACTTTGGCAAACCCGTAACCTGGCAAATCGACAAAATAGATTTTTTCATTGACGAGAAAAAAATTCAGCAGCCGCGTTTTGCCTGGCGTCGAGCTGACCATCACCAGTTTTTTTCGATTGAACAGGGTATTCATCAAACTGGATTTGCCCACATTGGAGCGGCCGGCAAATGCGATATGTGGCAAATCATCATTGGGAATTTGATTCACTTTTGCCGCGCTTTTAACAAATGTTGCTGATTTGATTTTCATGTTTTATCCAATACCATATTTTCAGTACGCCATTGATGGTGGTCGACAAAGAGGTCTAAAAAAAGAAACCACGAATGAAACGAATTGCACGAACTGCACGTTCGCGCCCTTGGTACCATTCGTGGTTCAAGAGTAAATGCAAAATAAATTGACAGACTATGCCGCCGCATCCTCGGGGTAATTGTTTTCGAGATATTCTACTGTTTTGCGTTTTTTCAGGATGGGCGGTTTATTCTCCGTCACCACTTCTTTGGTGATGCGGCATGACTCAATATCTTTTCGAGACGGCAGGCTGAACATTGAATCCATCATCACGGCCTCCATGACCGAGCGCAAACCGCGCGCACCCGTACCGCGTTTTTTAGCAATTTTAATGACTTCGAGCAGAGCGTCTTCGTCAAAACTGAGCTCGACATCATCCAGCTCAAGCATGCGCTGAAACTGTTTGGTCAAGGCATTGCGCGGTTCGGTGAGGATTTTGTACAGCGCATCTTCATCCAAGGAACTCAGCGTGGAAAGGATCGGCAATCGGCCAATGAGTTCCGGAATCAGTCCGTAGTGCAGCAAATCCTCGGGTTCCACATGTTCGAGAATGTCTTCCTGTAATTTATTATTTTGGTCAACATCCGCGCCAAAACCGAGACCTTTTTTGCCGATACGGGAAGCGATGACTTTTTCCAGGCCGTCAAAGGCGCCGCCGCAAATGAACAGAATATTATTGGTGTTCAAATTGATGAAATCCATCTCCGGATGTTTGCGTCCGCCTTTTGGCGGCACCGCGGCGATTGTGCCTTCGAGCATTTTCAGCAACGCCTGTTGCACGCCTTCGCCGGAGACATCCCGCGTGATGGACGGATTGCCGCTCTTTTTGGAAATTTTATCGAGCTCGTCGATATAAACGATACCGCGCTCAGCGCGCTGCACGTTATAGTCAGCGGCCTGCAGCAAACGGACGAGGATATTTTCAACGTCCTCGCCAACATAACCGGCTTCGGTCAACGTTGTGGCATCGGCAATGGTGAACGGCACCTGCAGCATTTTGGCCAGGGTTTGCGCGATCAGCGTTTTGCCCGTGCCGGTCGGACCAATGAGCAGCACATTGCTCTTTTCAAGAACAACATCATCTTTGGCCGCGATCTTGTTATCGATGCGCTTGTAATGATTGTACACGGCCACGGAGATCGTTTTTTTCGCCATCTCCTGACCAATGACATAATTATCCAGTTCGCCTTTGATTTCTTCAGGTGTCGGAATATCGCCCTTTAAGCTGAACGGCTTTTTTGAACGTTCGCGCGCGATCACCTTGTTGGCAATCGCGACGCACTCGTTACAAATGCTGACATCCGGGCCGGTGACAATCGTTTCGACCTGGTTAGAATTTTTGCCACAAAAAGAACAGATAGCAAATCGATGATCCTGCTGTCCTTGTCCTGTTTTTGCCATATCGAGGAAAATCCCCTACTTTTTCGCCGGATCCCGGCGTTCCATGATTTCGTCGATGATACCGTATGCTTTGGCTTCTTCGGCGCTCATAAAATAGTTGCGGTCCGTATCGAGTTCAATTTTATCAACCGGCTGGCCGG
>CAYSNA010000453.1:0-2532 GCA_964432185.1 uncultured Cytophagia bacterium | reverse complement strand
CGTTGAGGGTGGATCGCAGCGTCAAAATTTCTTTGGCCTGAATTTCAATATCACTGGCCTGACCCTGTGCGCCGCCGAGCGGCTGATGGATCATAACACGTGAATGCGGCAACGCGGCGCGTTTTCCGGCGGCGCCGGCTGCCAACAACAGCGCACCCATACTGGAAGCCTGGCCCATACAAATCGTCGCCACATCCGGTTTAATATACTGCATTGTATCGTAAATTGCCAGTCCTGCGGAAACATATCCACCCGGCGAATTGATGTACATGTACACATCTTTTTCCGGATCTTCAGCTTCAAGGAACAGGAGCTGCGCGATGGCCAGACTGGCGACGTTATCATCAATCGCGCTGCCGAGAAAAATAATGCGTTCTTTGAGCAGCCGGGAAAAGATATCAAAGGCTCTTTCTCCTCTGCCGGTCTGCTCTATAACCATTGGAACGAGTCCCATAAAAACGACCTTTCTATATTTTATTCAGCGTCCTCAACGGATTCGGTCTCTTCAACCGTATCGGTATCGGAGTTGTCGTGCGGAACCGGCGGCTCGTGCAATTCCCGCCACGGTTTTGTCACTTCTGTCACAGTGGCTTTTTCTGCCAGAAAAGCATACATTTTGTCAAAAATGATGCCCTCCTTCAGCCGTTCCAGCTCCCGTGGATTGTTGCGGATGTCTTCTGCACGTTTCGTGCCATCGTCGCCGTGTTCCTTGAGATGATCCAGTTTTTCATCCACGTCAGCATCGGTCACCTCAAATTGTTCCTGCTCGCGCAATTGCTCGGTGATCAGGTGCCATTTCAAATCGCGCTCGGCGCGCACGCGGTAAATGGAGCGGTATTGATGCTCATCAAAACGGTTGGGATTGTTGGCGTTGCGTTTTTTCACGTCTTCCATGATATTATCGAGATAATTGTTCACCATGGAGTTCGGCAGCTCAAAATCGAGTTTTTCGAGCAAGGCCTCGGACAGGGCACTTTCAAACGCGGCGTCCGTATCATGTTCGGACTGATGGATGAGGTTCTTTTTAACTTGCGCTTGCAAATCCGCCAACGTTTCATAGTCGCCCAAATCTTTGGCAAATTCGTCATCCAGTTCGGGCACACGGCGTTCTTTGACTTCTTTTACCTTGACCTGATAGATTTTGTCAATTTCTTCCGGTCCCGGTTGATCGATAAAATCGGATTGCTGCGCTCTAACCTTGAGGGTCACCTTGCGCTCATCATCCGCCTTGACGCCGACGAGCTGCGGGGTTAATTCATCATCATTTTCATTCAGCCAGATTTGCTGGTTCTCAATTTTCTGTCCGATAATCGGCGTACCGCCGGCATCAACTTCCTGGAAATCCGCATATATAAAATGGCCGACCTTGGCCTCTTCATCGATGGTGTACATCATCGCGTTACGCTGGCGGGCATCTTCCAATGCGCGATCAACGTCCTCATCCGTCACTTCGTAAATGACTTTTTCGACAGCCATGCCCTCGTAACCTTCAACTTTGATTTCCGGACGAACATCAAAATTGATTTCAAAAGTCAAACCACCGCTGTCGGTGTCGTTCAAATTCATCACCCTGGGCTCATTCATGATGTGGAAATCATTCTCATCAAAAACGGTGGTCCAGGCATGTTCGATGGACAGTTGATTGGCTTCCGCTTCGATCTGCGGACCGTACAACTTTTTTATGAGTTGCGGCGGCACCTTGCCTTTCCGAAAGCCTTCAATGCGCGCATCTTTTTGCACGTTTTTCAGTGCCTTGTCAAATTGGGCTTGAACATCTTCTTTCGTCACTGTTACGCTGACGGTTGTATTCCAGTTTTTCTCCGTGTTGATGCTGTATTCCACGGTGGTGTCCTCAATTTTTTAAATTTGATTTTTTGGATGAATTAATTGGACATAAAAAAAATCGTCAAGCTTGCAAGGGTTAACATCCGCTCAACGACTTTCATTCCGATGCGATACAATGTGCGAGAGGGGGGAGTCGAACCCCCACACCCGAAGATACTAGATCCTAAGTCTAGCGCGTCTGCCAGTTCCGCCACTCTCGCGAAAAACGACCGCAAAAGTATTAATATTTTTGGTCAAAGTCAATTTGTTTTTGCGGCTGATGATAACAGTGCGAACCGCACGCCATAATCACGAATTCGAATCATCCGAATTGAGCACCCGATACTGATAAAAACAAGCCGCGCAAACTATTTTTAATTCAGAGGCTTTTTATTATATTGCATCGAAAATCCACACACCTTTCACAAAGATAGAGGTTATCATGAAACGGCTTTTCCTTTTATTATGTGCAGGGCTTTTTATCTCGTTGGTAAACTGCAGTACGCCGTCGCAACCGCCAGTGGCGAAAAAGATCGACAAAATCCTGGAAATTCACGGCGATCAACGAGTTGATCCTTATTATTGGCTGCGGGAACGCGACAATCCCGAGGTCATTGATTATTTGAACGCCGAAAATAACTATCGTGAAAAAGTCATGGCCGGGACGAAGAAATTCGAAACGGCATTGTTTGAAGAAATGAAAGGACG
>CAYSNA010000452.1:0-4470 GCA_964432185.1 uncultured Cytophagia bacterium | reverse complement strand
AAGCGGAAAACCAGGTCGAATTGGGCAGTGGCGGCCAAGCGGATGTGAACGAATATAGCTGGTCGCTGAATAATCTAAACAATGGCTGGAATTATGTCATCCTCTATTTTGCGGATGCGGTGGTGACGGGCGGTCAACCGGATTTACAAAATATCAACTGGTTCAGAATCTCACACGCCAAAAATGGCGTCGTCATCACCATGATCGACGATCTCAAATTCAGAGGCAGCGGCGGCAACCAAACCCCTGTCGCCGATGCGGGTCCTGATTTGATCGTCGCGAGCGACAATACAGGCAACGCCACGGTAACGCTGGACGGCTCGGCGAGTTTTGATCCCGACGGTTCGATCTCAAATTTTTCGTGGACAAAAGACGATACAGAGATCGCAACTGGCTCAACGACAACGGCAAAACTCTCCGAGGGCATTCATTTCATCACATTGATTGTGACAGATGACAAGGGCGCCACGCATGATGATCAGATCACCGTCACAGTTGATGGCGGCTATTTTGATGATTGTGATGTCATTGACGGATGGCAATCCGCCAATCCATTGGTCCTCAATACAACCGATCAGAAACAGGGACTGGGCTGCGTCGAGGCGTCCGGCAGCGGAGTGGATGACTTTAAAAAAGTCTTCGAGCCCGTATCAGCGGCCGCGTTTCGTTCGTTGGAGTTCTGGTATTATATTTCGGATGTGAGTCAATTGGAGACTTCAAATCAAGTCGAGCTGGGCAGCGCCGGGCGTCCCGATCAAAATGAATACAATTGGAGTTTATCCAATCTCAAAAACGGCTGGAATCAAATCACACTTGAATTCGCCAGGGCCGGCAACACCGGCGGCACGCCGGACATGCAAAACATCAACTTTCTGCGACTCTATCGCTTTAAAAAGGGCAGTGTGGTCACGCGGATTGATGGTCTCAAATTCGGCGGCGTCAATGAGGCGCCGATTGCGGATGCCGGTGCGGATCAAACGGTTAGAGATGCGGATGGCAACGGCAAAGAATCAGTGACGCTGGATGCGTCCGGCAGCTCTGATCCCGACGGCGTCATTTCCAAATATTCATGGCGTTTAAACGGAAAGGAAATAGCTGCCGCTCGAAAACCTATGGTCGAATTGCCGATTGGGACGCATAACATTGCGTTGACTGTTACGGATAACGGCGGCGCAACGGGTCAGGATCAGGTGACCATCACGGTGGAACCGGCAACCGGCATTGATGAAAAGAATCGCATTCCAACGGAATACGCGCTGCGACAAAACCATCCCAATCCGTTTAATCCGCGCACAACCATTCGCTATGAACTACCGGCGGATGGCCGTGTTGAGCTCACGGTCTATGATATCCTTGGCCAACAAGTCGCCGAGTTGGTCAGTGAGTTCAAATCAGTCGGCTATCATAACGTCGAATTTGATGCCTCCGATTTATCGAGCGGCATTTACTATTACCGATTGCGCTGCAATGGATTCGTGCAAACTAAAAAGCTTGTCCTCCTGCGATAGTACCATCAGGATCATGGATAAAAAATCGCAGCCCCAACAATAGCCGCAATCAAGACGGTTCGGCTTTGCCTCATCCGATATGTGAGAGGAGTGCCGCATAAAGACACTCCAATCAATGTCATTCCAAGCAAGAACGAACAGACACGTGAATGGCCTACGATTCGTACAAAATTTGTGTTGTTTCAAACACGTTTATGTTGCTGGATTATTGAATGAAAAATTTGTGCTGAATGCAAATGGCCTGCGGCGACCGAACGCGCAAAAAATAAGCGCCGCGCGGCAGGTCGTTGAGGTGAAATTGAAATGTTGGTGATGTCATGTGGATGGATTTGACGAGCTGACCGAGGATGTTGTAAATCTCAATCTTTTCATGTCCTGCAAAGTTATCATAGGATACAGAAAGCTGCTGCGAAACCGGATTCGGATAAATTGAAAATTTGAACGGTGTTTGGCTGTCCTGTTGATTTAAAACATCGGACGCCTCACTTTTTTCAAACACATATTTGTCAATATTGAACGAATTTGAGGATGTGATACGCACGCGCAAAATCTGCTCGCCTGCCGGGAGCGAGATGGTCGCAGTGACAGGCATGGTTGTTTGCCAACTGTTGGTTTGCGGCGCCCGTACGACGCTGGAACGTTTGCCGGCGCATTCAAACAGAAAGCGGCTGCCGCCCTCCATCGAGGCGATGTGCGTGGTGACGGTATAGTCGCCGGCTTTTGCCACATTGATCGTATACTCCAACCACTCGCCGCTTTCGATGTAACCGACGTGATAACCGCCGTCATCGCGTTTTTCCACATCCACACCTTCGGTTGGCCGATAATCGCCGGGAATGTTGTCCGGTTCGGTATCGTGATAGGTCAGTCCCTCGCCGCCAATGTCGTAATCTTCAGCCTCAATGGTGCCGGGAATCGGGAACGGTTCGCCGCCAAAATTGGATCGTTCCGTCGGCTCAAGAAGGGCTTTGATCGGATACGAATACATATCCGCCGCGTTATCGCGCGTGACGATAATGCGATAATAATAGGTTGAGCCGGTGGTGCGTCCGGCGTCATAAAACGTCGTGCTTCCGGCCGGCAGCGTGGCGACATTTACAAAATCACTCGTTGTTTTGCGCTGAATAATAATATCGCCGGTGTCGATTGTTCGATTTGTCCAGGAGAGCCGCAGCGTATCGCCCATGGATTTTGTCTTCAAAAGCGTCGGTCCCATTGGATCGGTTTTCGTTAAAATATCCACAACGTCAGGCCAGGTTCGCGTCGTTCGCTCATAAATGCCGAAATCACCGCCGTCATCCCACACCTGATAGGCGACGCCGTTTTTAATCGCCTCTTCAACATAGACCGAATAGTAATACATGCGTGAGTTGTAATCGCATTTTTTCACCGCGCCAAATTCGCTGAGCATCACCGGGATGTTATTCTTGGCCGACCAGTCCGCAACGGATTTAAACCGTGAAGCTGCCGAACTCCGATCCGAGGTTGTACCCCAGGTGCCGTTCCCTTCGCCGGCAAAACTCCAGGGATCATAGGAATGAAAATAGCCCATAATGTAATCGTCTTTGGGAATGGCGGCTTCGAATAAAAGATTGGCGCCGCAATACTCCTTGCCCGAATAAACAACGATTCGCGTGGGATTTGTTTTCCGGATAATACTCAAAATGCGCGCGTTTAGATCATTCACCTGCGTTGTCGTCATGTTGAATGGCTCATTGATCATCTCAAAAAACAGCTTGTCCGATTTATCCTTGAAGCGAACCGAAATTTGGCTCCATATGCTATCATATCTCGCCTTGTTGGTGGCGCTGTAATTATTCTTAAGCCAATCCTCGTGGTGGCCGTTGATAATAAGGAACAGGTCGCGCTTCAGGCCCCAGTCAATGACTTGCTCCACCGTATTCAGCCACGCGCCGTCAATTTTATAGGGCGCCGTTTTGGTTGTATGTTCATCCCATTTGATCGGGAATCTCACGCAGGTGAATCCAGCGTTTTTGTAATCATCAAAAAAATATTCTTTTACCGGCCCTTTGTTCCAGGAGACATTCGGATCGAGCTCCATGGTGTTGCCGATGTTGATGCCTTTGAGCATTTGACCGATGGCGTCCTGCGGCGTGAGCTGAGAAAAGGCGGTTGAGACTAAAAGTATAATCATAAAAAATGTGTTGAGAAAAAACTTCATGAGTGATCCTTTATTTTTTGTACCGATTACTTTTTCCGAGTGAATTCCAGATAGTCAAAGTTCATATTGCCTTCAGAAACGACAGTCAACGTCAGAATGTTCAAGCCTTTTTTGAGAGGAATCTCGGCTAAATTCTTCATAACATTCCAATGATGCCATTGCCGCCATGCGACGGTATCGGCTTGGTCAAAGGTTGACGTTATGGCAATGGGACCAGTCATGTCCACATCGTTGATGGCGAGAGAAATTTTGCCGCCGCGATTTGACGTGTACATCAGGCCGATCGCGTAGAGACCGCTTTCCTGAACGTGGATTGTATATTTCAGCCACTCGCCTGGTTCGGTCCAGCCAACGTACAGTTGATCTTTGTCGGGCTCAACAAAATTGAATGGATTGTTGTCAATCTCCCGGGCGTCAATTTTTGTATACGAGATGTCGACGCCTTCATTCATTCGGAATTCATTCAAGTATGAACCATCCGCTGGATTCAGTCCGCCGCTGCCGGAATTGGTCGAATCCGTATCGTGATAGGCGATGCCTTTGCCGCCGAGATCATAATATTCACACTGAATTTTACCGGGAACAAGTTGCGCGCCGGAAGTGTGGCGGTCATCATGAAAAGGTTTTCCCTGGTATTGCGAATTCCTGGTATTTTTACAGAAAATGAAAAAGAAAATTAACAGCGGAACAAATAGCTTTAGGGTTTTTAGCATTTTATTACCTATGTCACTACCGGACACATTGTGGATAGAACGCGGATTTAACGGATCAGACGGATGA
>CAYSNA010000451.1:2010-4495 GCA_964432185.1 uncultured Cytophagia bacterium | reverse complement strand
GCCGTTGGTGATCTTGGCTATGCGTTCAGCGTCTGGGGAGGCGACTTGTCCGGCTCAGAAAATCCCACGACCATTACCATGGACACGGATAAAAGCGTGACTGCCTCCTTTGTGAGCGTGCCAATCTACCAGCTCACAGTAAACGCGACAAACGGTTCCATCGTGCTCGATCCCCCGGGTGGCGTATACTCGGCCGGTGTTGTCGTGACCTTGACACCTGTTGATGATTTTGGCTACAATTTCAGCTCGTGGAGCGGCGATCTTGAAGGTTCACAAAGTCCGGCCACGATCACCATGGATTCCAACAAGAACGTGACCGCCAACTTTGTGCCGGTTCCCACTTACAGTTTAACAACGACAGCCGAAAACGGCTCCATTGAACTCGATCCCGCCGGCGGTGTTTATGAACAAGGTACGGATGTTACGTTGAAAGCGTACCCGGATTTCGGTTACACCTTCGACGGCTGGAGCGGCGATCTCTCCGGTATGGACAATCCCGTCACCATCTCCATGGATTCGGATAAAAATATGACCGCGTCTTTTTCCTATGTCGGAGGAGGCGCTGTCGTTTTCGCGACAAATTGCGGCGGTTCCGCTTATAAATCAGATGACGGTGTTAATTTTACGGCCGATAAAAATAACAGCGGCGGCAGCACCTACAGCACAGGTGACGCCATTGCCGGCACAACAGACGATGTGTTGTATCAGACCGAAAGATTTGGCGGCACTTTTGGCTATAGCATTCCCCTGCCCAATGGCGAGTATGAGGTGACACTTCTGTTTGCTGAAATTTTTCATAGCTCCGCCGGCAGTCGCGTATTTAACGTCTCGGTTGAAGGAAACGAGATTTTAAGCGAGTTTGATATTTGGGCCAAAGCCGGCAAGAACAAAGCTTATAACGAGACGCTCGCCGTCACTCTAACTGACGGCACGCTGAATATTTCTTTCAGCACCATCAAAGACAATGCAAAAATCTCGGCCATCAAAGTTGTAAAACCGGAAAAGAATACGGGCATCAATCAGCGTCACGTTCCGGAGCACATAAAGTTAGGCCAGAATTATCCGAATCCATTTAATCCGGAAACCACCATCCCCTACCAGTTGGGTCAATTTTCACACGTTCGACTCGATATCCACAACTTTCTTGGTCAGCATGTCATCACCCTGGTTGATGAACCGCAATCCGCCGGACACCACGTGGCAAACTGGAGCGGCCATGATATGAACGGCCATCGTATGGCAAGCGGTATTTACATCTACCGGCTGGCAACCAACGACAACACCATTCAAACAAAAAAGTTTATTTTGGCAAAATAGTATGAGGATTATTAAAATGGACAAGATTTTTCGAGTCTCGATATATTTTTTATTGTTGTTGATTGTATTCCCGTCTCATTCGATTCTCGCTCAGGAAATCGACATGACAAAACACTGGAATGATCAAATTGCTCTGGAAAATCCGCATAAAGGCTGGTACCATCATTTTCCCGATAACCACATCAATAAATACATCATTCAGGAGGATGCACATCTGCTCGATTTTCCCGGCATTGATCATCTTTATATCCGTCTGGCATGGGCTTATCTGGAACCGGTCGAGGGACAGTTCAATTGGGATGTCATTGACACTATTATTAACAAGTGGGTTGACAATGGACTAAAGATAGCTTTTCGAATCAGTTGCAAGGAAACGAGCACCGATCGGATCGAGCAGCAATTTGCCACGCCAAAATGGGTGATGGAGGCCGGCGCTCAGGGCGACTATTATCGTTACGGTGAAAAGGTTGGCTCGGACGGACCGTGGGAACCTGTTTTTGATGATCCCATTTTTTTAGAAAAACTGGAAAATTTCTTGAAGGCTTTTGCGGCACGCTATGACGGCAAACCGTGGCTGCGATATATCGACATCGGCAGCATTGGCGATTGGGGCGAGGGCCACACCTGGGCCGGCAGCAGAATCGATTATTCGATGGATCAGAAAAAAATCCACATTGATTTTCACCTCAAATATTTTCAGAAAACGCCTCTCGTTGTCACCGACGATTTTGTCTACAATATTAAAAATCCAGAAAATCGAAATAAACTGCATCAGTATATCATGCAGCATGGCATATCCTATCGGGATGACAGCCCGCTGGTGAATGGCTACATCACCGAAAATTACAGCGATACCTATACCGTTCGCAGTCCGGAATTTTTCGAGGACGTTTATCGGCAAAAGCCCACGGTTTTTGAACTGGAACACTATCGCAAGGTGAAAAGCGAGGGCAACTGGACAGCCGAAGAAGGGTCGGCAATCGCCCAATATGCTCCCGGCAAAACCGGTCCAGATTTTTTTCGCGGTGCGCTGGATTTGCTGCATGCCACCTATATCGGTGACTACGTCGATGTCGATGGTTTCGAGCTGGTGACAGGCTTTCAGGCCGGCACGGGACTTCAAATGGTAATGAACACCAGGAAGCCGCCATTCGATATCCTTGAGTTT
>CAYSNA010000451.1:0-2000 GCA_964432185.1 uncultured Cytophagia bacterium | reverse complement strand
TTTTTTCGCGGTGCGCTGGATTTGCTCCACGCCACTTATGTCGGTTATCACGGAGACGCGTTTGACTGGCTGACGGATAATCCCGAGCTGACGGTTGAGTTATTGAACCGCTGCGGTTACTGGTACTTCCTGCATCAGGTTAAACTCCCGTCTCCCCTTCTCATTGGAGAGAAAAATATCATCACCATGGTATGGGAAAACAGAGGCGTGGCGCCGGCTTATTGGCCGTATGCTTTGAAGGTTCGCCTTGTCAGTCCGCAAACGGTGGATTTTGAGCTGGACTCTGGGAACCAAAAGTGGATATCGGTTTCGACCGATGGCATTCATCGGGAGGAATATTCGGTTGCCATTCCGGAAGGAACACCGCCGGGTCAGTATGATCTAAAAATAAAACTCTATTCAAAGGATGAAAATAAAGACGTCTTTCTCGCCCTTGATCCGGATCTGCTGGATGCGGAAAATTATTACAAGATCGCAGCCGTAACGGTGGCGGAATAAAAGCTGTGCGATAAAAAAAGAGATTTACAATGAGCAGAAAAATCCATTTTAGAATAGTTTTTTTGTATCTATCCGGTGAAGTACATATTGATTTTTAGAAGTAGAATCTTTTTCCAAAAATCAACACGAATTCCACGAATTTTGACGAATTTACACGAATTCAAGTAATGATAAATTACCAATTCGTGCAAATTCGTGTATAATTGGTGAAATTCGTGGTAAAAAATTATTTCGAAAACTGTTTTGATCAATTCAAGATGTTGTTCAACAATGTATACGTTTTTTTGTCAGCGAACATGTTCGTTTTCGGGTGCAGCAAAAAACCGGAACGTCATGCCCACACACGAGGCGTCATTGAGAACTCGTCAAGCCCCTTCACCAAATTACGCAGTATCCCAATGCAGGATACGCGGTTGACGGACGGCTTTTGGGCTAAACGATTTGAGCTGGCGGTGACCCAAATGCTGCCGACGCTTGAAGAAACCATGTCGGGCGACAGAACCGCAAACCAGAATCGAATTAAATATGCCGCGGGATTGATAAACGACAACAATTACGGTACGCCCTGGGATGATGGTGATAGTTATAAATGGATCGAATCCATGGCGCACATATATAAGCACATTTATGCTGTTGAGTAAAACTAGTACGAAATACGCTTGCAAAGCGCTAATAAAATAGAAAACTAAAAAAGGAGGACGAGATACAAGGCATACAACATTTTTAAATCAATTGGGTAGTCACTTATTTTTGGGAGTCCATTATGAAAACATTATTATTTTTTCTGTGCTGTCTGTTCACAATGTCACTACCTGCCCAAAACCTCATTCAAAACGGCGGGTTTGACGACGACTCGGCCTGGCAGGTCACCTGGCATATTCCGGAGCCGGTGTCTGATGTTATCTTTCCCTACACCGAAGCCGCACCCGCAAAAGGGCAAGGATCCTGTCTCTACGTCGCGGCGTTCGGCGCGCGCGAGGTGCGACCGGTGATTTACCAGAGCTTTACCGCCATCGCCGGCGAAACCTACTTTGTCACCGGGGCGCTGCAGGTGCGCGATCTCGACCTGCCGGAAATCGTACCGCCCGGTCCCTGGTTTCAGATTTACATCAACGATGAAGAACCGCCGGACTGGTACGACGGCATGGGCGACTGGAATCCTTCGACCAAATTACTGAACATCAGCGCCTGGAGTCCGGAAGGGTGCGAATTGTACGACATCAATAACTTTTGGGAAGCGCTGTCCTGCGAGAATGATTTTGACAACGGCAATCTCCCCTACTTTGTCGCGCCCGGTGATGCCGGAACAGAAGTTGAACTTTTCCTCGTCATGAAACCCGGATTATGGCTGAACGAAGGCGACACCGGCGGCTGGGAAGTGCTCATCGATAACATTGGCGTTTTTCCCGTGTCTTCAAATTTGATCCAAAATGGCGGCTTTGAGAATGACTCGGCCTGGCAGGTCACCTGGCATATTCCGGAGCCGGTGTCTGATGTTATCT
>CAYSNA010000450.1:3119-4506 GCA_964432185.1 uncultured Cytophagia bacterium | reverse complement strand
GACGAAGCAATCTCTTGAAAACAACAAGTTAGCTCAGGCAAGAGATTGCTTCGCTTCGCTCGCAATGACTTTTAAAGACTTTTTACGATTTCTTCGTTAATCTATACAAAAAAAGTTATGCTTTTCCAGCCGCTCGAAAAAGTTGCAGAACACGTTTCGATTCGTTGTAATAAAATTCAATGCTGTCGGCAATAATCTCATGCTCAATTATCTCATCACCCTTTTCCAGGCAAAGCGCCCGTGTCGATTGCGCGCCTTTGCGGGCGATATTGGTATAGTAATTTATTTTGCTGATGCCGGCGTCGATGACTTGAGGATATATCTCATCCGGCAGGCCCGAGCCGCCGTGCATCACCAGCGGGATGTCGATCTTTTTATAAACCTCGCGAATAATGTCCAGATCAAGGATATTATCACCTTTATAGATACCGTGCACATTGCCAAAGGAAATGGCGAGGATATCAACATCGGTTTCTTCGACAAACTGCACCGCCTGATCGGGATCGGTAAAATTTTGCTGAATACCTTCAAACTCTTTGTATTCGAGCACCGAACCGCCAATGCTACCAATTTCGCCTTCAAGCGCCACGCCGATCGGTTTGGTCAACTCGCGAACCTTTCGGGTGTGTGCGACATTTTCGGCAAAGGGCAAAAAGGAGCCGTCAAACATCACCGATGATGAGCCTGCCCGGATAGAACGCACGCAGGCCTCGAAAGAGGTGCCGTGATCCAGGGTCGTCGCTACCGGCACCCTCGCATGTCTCGCCGCATTGACAATCATGGTCATGCCGTAATGCGCCGGGATATCCGGTGTAATCGGTTCATTAAAACACAAGATGAGCGGCGCCGACAGCTCCTCAGCCGCGTTGACCGCGCCAATGGTCATTTCAAGCGTACCGCCGAGAAAACAGGGAATGCCGTAGCGGCGTTTCCGGGCATCGGTTAAAATTTCGGTTGTGGTGACGAGCGGCATATCTGTTCCTTTTAAATTTTTGTCAATTCGACGTTTTCGCCGCGAACGGCTACTCCGTTACGCAAGCCCTGCAACATTTGAAAATCATCTTTAACATGAAAATAGATATTTTTGTAAAGCTGAAAGTATTCTTGATAGCGTTGAAAATTTTTCGGATCGGGCTCAATGGGCTCAACGACCTCTGCCCACTCTTTGACCATCGTATAGTCCTTGAAAAGTCCTGTTGCGACACCGGCTAAAATGGCGTCGCCAAACGGGGCGCCGGCCCGGTTCTTTGCCAGAACGATGGGCACATTAAACACATCAGCGATGATGTGTCGCCACAGCCGACTCACGGCGCCGCCTTCGTTCAACACCATGGGATAGGTGATCGGCAAATCCGCCTGCTGAATCAACCGAAACGAATCGTACATT
>CAYSNA010000450.1:0-3109 GCA_964432185.1 uncultured Cytophagia bacterium | reverse complement strand
GACACCTTCCATCATGGAGCGGACGATATGACCAAGCCCATGACTCAGCGTCAAACCGAACACCACGGCGCGCGCATGGGCATCCCAGATGGGCGTACGCTCGCCCATAAAAAAAGGCAAGGTGATCAGACCGTCGCTGCCGGCCGGGATGGGTTCCGCCAGATCATTCAATCGGTCAAAAGCAAATGGAGCGTGCGGATCCAGATCGATGCCGTGCTGATACAATTGATCACGAATCCAGCGGATACATTGCCCGCCGGTCAACGTCGTCGGCACCGTAATAAAGGTGTTTTCCGAATCCACGGTATATGGAAAATTAATCATCAACCGGCCGATATCGGAAAAGTTATAGTCCATATTTTGATGCACAATGCCAAAATTTCCGACGGTACCCAGATTGCTCTGGAAATCACCCGGTTCGATAGCGCCGGCGCCAAGCCAGGCGGCATTACAATCCACTTGGCCTGCCGCGACCGGAGTACCAGCGACGAGACCGCATTCTCTCGCGGCTTCCAAACTGACGGTCCCCACAATGTCATCGCAATTGTACAGGGCGGGTAGAATAGTCGGATTTATCTCGAGCTCATCGAGCAGAGGCGTATCAAATTGGCGACGGCGAAGGTTATAGGCCACGCCGTAAAACGCCGCCGCGGAAAAATGCGTCGCCGCTACCCCCGTCAGTTTGAGGGTGATGTAGCCATCAATGGTGAGCACCTTGGCTATGTTTTTAAAAGCGTCGGCGCGATTCTGTTTTTCCCACAACAGATTAACCAGCAGCGGGTGGTCTTCCAGTCGATAACCGGAAAGTTGAAAAAGTCGTTCTTCGCCAATTTCCTTTTTCAGCCAATCAACCTGCGCCACCGCGCGTTTATCCATTAAATTATAAGCATTGTGGACGGGATTGTTATTCGCATCGACAAGGACCATGGACGGCAGCGCCGATGACACCGCAATACCTTTGACGTTGTGCGCCGCGGCATGGGCTTCTTTGAGCGTCTTTTGGATGAGCCGGCAGATTATTGGCCAATACTGATGCGCATTATGTTCAGACCAACCGGGTTGTTGATGGTAAAGTGTCAATTCCTCAAAGGCGTAACTGAGCACATCGCCCTGGGTCGTGATCAGGCAGGTTTTGGCGCCGCCAGTGCCGATATCTATGCCGAGTAAAAAATCAGACATCATTTACTCCAACAGATTTTTAGCTGTTTCGTGATCGGTCACAAGGACGTTGGGAATACCGCTTAACAATCCGGCGCGAATCGCCTCAAACTTGTCAGCACCGCCGGCCACCGCAATGACACATGGTATTTTTTGCAGCTCTTCAAAGGCTAGCCCGATGATCCGGTCATCGAGTCTGGATTTTATGTGTTCTCCGGACCTGTTGATATATCGGAGCGCAATATCACCGACTGCATTATTCGAATGAAGCTCAGCGAGGTCATCTTTGGAAAGCAGCGTGTCTTCCAATAATTGTGAGGTGCCCGAGGACAACCGACCAATGCTGAGAATGGCGATATTGGCTTGTGCCGCCAGCGCCAAAATTTCAGCGATCATTGGATCACTTTTAAAAACCGCCGCCGCCTGCTGATCCCTGGCGAATCCGGGCGCGTGTAAAAGCCGCAGTTCTCCGCCCAGCTTGGCAGACATTTGTCTGGCCAACTCGGCTGATTGCTGCACGGAAATGACATGCCCGAGCCCACCGTTCATCTGCACAATTTTGACATTCGGGAAAAAATGTGGCGGCATCATATTGACCACAGACATCATCGTCTGCCCCATGGCCACGCCGAGGATTTCATCGCCCTGAATGCGCCGCAACAAGGCCTCGCCGGCCGCCGGCGCCAACTGGGGAACGACAGACGCCTGCGTGGAAACATCCTCACAATGAACAATGCGCACTTCTTCAAGATTGTATTTTTTTTCGATGGCCTCTTCAAGGTCAGCCAGCAGTCCCGGCGGCGAATTGAGCGTAATGGAGACGATATTTTCATGGCGCGCTTGTTTGAGCAGACGAGACACCTTGATGCGGGAAAGGCCCAGCTTTTTGGCGATATCGTTTTGCGTCAAATTATTGAAATAATAGTCGCGCGAAATTTTATACAGCAGACGTTTTTCAGTGATTGTAGTCATGGCACGCTCTAACCATATGATCATCTGATCGATTATGTTCAAGTGGTCATATTATACAATTATTCACCGAGAGATGCAAGCGATAAAATGAGAAGAATGTGCTTTTTTTATCGAAATCTGCGATCGCCAGTTTTTACGCTGGGTCGTGCTCATCAATTAAATGGAACATCGGTGATCGCAGATCCCGATTGCACTTTTTTAATCAAAAATCCCCAAATCCCATGCATCCATCCATTCGAGCTCGATACGGTCATTGCGGAATAAAATGGGCAGCCAGATATAGCGGCCGTCGATGGCGTTTTCCGGTGTCCAGCGATCCGCCATAAAAATGAAAGCGCCCTCTTTGCCCTGGACTGGCAGAATAAAAGTGCTTTGCGAATGGAATGTCACATCGGCATCTTGTCCAACACAGGGATTGCCAAGCTCGGTCCATGGTCCCCAAATGGATTCGGCTACAGCCGAGCGCGCGGCATTGGGCGCCCAGCCGGTGCAGCCGGAACCGATGAAATAATATTTGCCATCGTGTTTGAAAATCGCCGGCGCCTCCATAAATCGGCCCGGGAAAACGCGAACGTATTCACCGGAGTAGCGCAAGTAATCGTCCGTCAGTTTGGAAATATGCAAGGTGGCATTTTCTTCCGAGGCGTAGAGATGATACGCCGAACCGTCTTCATCAACAAAAAGCGTTTGGTCGCGAGCCATTTGGCCGCCATCAAAATCGCGGGCAATGAGATTGAGTTTATCCGGTGAATCGGGTAAGCTGCCGCCGCTGTAATCGAAATCCTTGTATTTATCCGGCACCTGTTTTTGCTGCGGTTCGATGTTCCTGGGCCAGAAACCGGCATTGGGCCGAAAACTTTCGATGTACGTATACGGCCCGGTAACGTTATCGGCCACGGCCACGCCGCTGCGCGCCGTTCGGTACCGCGTGTCCTTGAATTCCAGATGAAACCACATGACAAATTTGCCGGTGTTTTTA
>CAYSNA010000449.1:0-4524 GCA_964432185.1 uncultured Cytophagia bacterium | reverse complement strand
CGCGGTGCTGTTTGCTGTCGATTCGCAGGAGCAAGAGATTACCGCTCACTCGACAGACAATTTGAATCATCCAGTGGAAGCGACCGCGGCGGCATACATCATCTATACCTCCGGTTCAACCGGCAGACCCAAAGGCGTGGTTGTGCCGCATCGGGCCATCACGCGGCTGGTGATCAATACAAATTATATCGAACTATCCTCAAACGACAAAATCGCGCAAATCTCCAACGCCGCGTTTGATGCGGCGACATTTGAGATTTGGGGTGCGTTTTTAAACGGCGCCCCGCTGATCGGCTTGAGCAAGGACGTGCTGTTGTCAACCCAGCGATTCATCGAGCAGTTGCGGGTCGAAAAAATAACCGCGCTTTTTGTCACCACCGCCTATTTCAATCAGGTGGTGAAAATACCCGGCGCCTTCCGTACCTTAAACACCGTCATGTTCGGCGGTGAAGCCGTGGATGCGGCGTCCGTTCGATTTGCCATTGACAATAATCCACCGAGACATCTGGCGCATGTGTACGGTCCAACTGAAAATACGACATTTTCAACTTACTATTTTGTCTCGCCACAGGATGATTGGCAAAACAATGTGCCCATCGGCAAAGCCATTGCCAATTCAACCTGCTTTATTCTTGATTCATCAATGAAAATTTGTCCGGTGGGTGTGCCCGGCGAATTGTACGTTGGCGGCGATGGGCTGGCCATCGAATATCTCAACCGTCCGGAATTAAATGCGGAACGTTTCATTCAAAATCCGTTTGGCCCGACCGGTGACCGTCTGTACAAAACCGGCGATCTCGTGCGTTATCTGCCGGACGGCCATATCGAGTTTCTCGACCGCATCGATCAGCAGGTGAAGATCCGCGGCTTCCGTGTCGAATTGGGCGAGATCGAGACGCACATCAAAAATGACAACAATGTGCAGGACGCGGTTGTGTTGGCCCGCACCAACAAACTGGGCGATAAGCAAATCGTCGCTTATATCGTGCCGGCTGTTGATACCGAATTTGATGTGGCGCGTCTGAAATCGGATTTGCTGATCAAGCTGCCGGATTATATGGTGCCGACATTTTTTGTCTCTGTCGATGCCATCCCGTTGACGCCGAACGGCAAGGTTGATAAAAAGGCGTTGCCCGATCCGACGACATCGCTGGAGGCGCGGCGCACCGAATTTGTTGGCGCGCGTAATCCCTTGGAAGAATTTCTCGTTGCCATCTGGCAGGATGTGCTCGGTCTGGACAAGATCGGCATCCATGACAACTTTTTCGAAATCGGCGGCAACTCGCTCAAGGCGGCGGTCTTGATGAATCGCCTGCAAAAAGATTTGGGCGAATCGGCGCACGTTGCGGCAGTGTTCAAAGCGCCGACCATCGCCGAGTTTGCCATGTACATTGCGGAATATTACACCGAGCGCGTCAAAGAGTCTTTTGGTGAAGAGGCGGTGAAAGATTATCATTTTCAGGTGGCCGTCGATGAGGAGCACCTGGACGTCACGGTGGATGAGAAAAAACTGCAAGTCTTTCGCGATTTGATCGAACCGCTGCCGCCGCAGGACGAGCGCACCAGGGCGCTGCCGAAAAACAAAAAAGCCGTCTTTGTGTTGTCGCCGCCGCGTTCCGGTTCCACGCTGTTGCGCGTGATGCTGGCCGGAAATCCCAATTTGTTTTCGCCGCCGGAACTGGATTTGTTGACCTTTAACACGCTGCAGGATCGAAAAAAAGCGTTTTCGGAAGAAGGTCTGGAAATCTGGCTGCAGGCGACCGTCCGCGCGCTCATGGAGCTCAAATCCTGCGATGCCGAAGAGGCAACACGATTGATGGCCGAGTACGAAAATCAGAATCTCTCCACCAAAGAATTTTACGGCGAAATGCAAAAGCTGCTCGGCGATCGATTGCTCGTCGATAAAACGCCGACCTATCCGTTTGATCCGGAAATTTTGAAACGAGCGGAGGATGATTTTGAGGATGCGCATTATATTCATTTGGTGCGCCACCCGTATGCGATGATTTATTCGTTCATCGAGGCCAAGCTGGATGAAAACTTTTTCCGCTATGAGCACAATTTTACCCGTCGCGAGCTCGCTGAATTGATCTGGATCATCAGCAATCAAAATATCCTCAGCTTTTTGGAACATGTGCCGGCTGAGCGCCAGATGCGCATCCGATTTGAGGATGTGCTGATCAATCCACAGGCCGAGCTGGAACACATCTGCCAATTCCTCGATATCGATTTTTCTCCCGCCATGCTGGAGCCGTACAAGGGCAAAAAGATGACCGACGGCGTGCAAAAGAATGTGCAGATGGTGGGCGATTTTAAATTTTATCTGCACAAGAATATCAATACCAGTGTGGCGGACAAGTGGAAGACCTATCACAAACAGGATTTTCTCTGCGACACGGGTTGGTCGCTGGCGGACACGTTTGGGTATGCCGTGGAAAAAGATCTCGCCGCACAGTTGCACGAGACGGAAAAAATGACCCATATCCTGCACGTGCCGCGCGACCAGGAGCTCGAGCTCTCTTTTGCGCAGCAGCGCCTCTGGTTTTTGGATCAGTTTGAATCGGGAACGAATCAGTACAATATTCCCATTTCCGTTCGGCTGAAAGGCCATGTTGATCCCGCCCAGTTTGAGGCAACCATCAATAAAATTGTCGAACGTCACGAGACGTTACGCACGACTTTCGATACCAGGGCCGATGGACGCGCGCGTCAGGTCATTCATGCCCGCATGAAGGTCGAATTGCCGCTGGTCGACTTGAGCGATTACGCACAGGATCGAGAAGAGCTGGCGCGACAGGTTGCCGATGCCGAAGCGGCTAAACCATTTGATCTGCAGCACGGTCCGCTGTTCCGCGCCAAACTCATCCGGTTGCAAAACGAAGAACATGTCCTGGTCATCGTTATGCATCATATCATTGCTGACGGCTGGTCGGTGAATGTTTTTATCCGCGAGTTCACCGCTATTCGCGAAGCGTTGTACAACAACCAGCCGATCACCCTGCCGCCGCTGACTATTCAATATGCCGATTTTGCCGCCTGGCAGCGCCAATGGCTTTCCGGCGAACGGCTCGACACCGAACTAAAGTATTGGAAAAATCAGTTGGCCGACACCCCACCGGCCCTCGAATTGCCGACGGATCGGCCGCGGTCAGCCGCGACCACGCACCGCGGCAAAGAGGTCATTTTTAATCTGTCCACCGAGTTGTCCGATGCCATTGCTCTGGTGACGCGCGAACACGGCGTCACGCCGTTTATGACGCTGCTGGCGGCTTTTCAGGTGCTGCTGGCGCGTTATGCCAACCAGACTGATATTCTCGTCGGTACGCCCATTGCCAACCGCACGCGTAACGAGATTGAACCGCTCATCGGCTTTTTTGTCAATACGCTGGTGATGCGCGCTGATATGTCCGATAATCCATCGTTTGCCGCTCTGCTCGAACGGACGAAAAATGCCTCTCTCGATGCCTATGATCATCAGAATATTCCGTTTGAAAAACTCGTCGACGCGCTGCAGCCGCAACGCGATACGCAGCACACGCCGTTTTTTCAGGCCATGTTCGCCATGCAGGAATCGGCGCTCGAAAGCGTCCAATTATCCGATTTGAATTTGTCCGTATTCCAGATTTCCAGCGGCGCCGCCAAATTTGATTTGTCCCTGAGTATGGTCGAGCGTTTTGGCACGCTGCGCGGTCAGCTTGAATACGATGCCGATCTTTTTGACGAATCCACGATCCGGCGCTTTGTGCATCATTTCCAAACCTTGTTGCAAAGCCTGACGACGGATGCCGACAGACCGGTGCTCAACGCGCCGCTGCTGGCAAAAGAGGATGTGACGGCCATTGTGCGCGGTTTTAATCAACATCAGCATCCGCTGCCTCACAATATTTGCCTGCCGGTGCTGTTTGAAGAACAGGTGTTGAGCACCCCCGATGCTATTGCGGTATCCGATCAACTGGTCGAGCTCACCTATGCCGAGTTGAACGACAAAGCCAATCGCATCGCGTTTTATTTGCGCGACCAGGGCGTGCAGCCGGATTCCCTTGTCGGTGTCAGCACAACGCGTTCTGTCGATGCCGTGGTCGCCATTATGGCCGTGTTAAAAGCCGGCGCCGGCTATGTGCCGCTCGATCCCGATTACCCGCGCGACCGACTCGAGTTCATTCTGGCGGATACGGGTATCGAACATCTGCTGACGCAATCGCATGTTGTGGAGAACGTGCCCGTGTCCTCGCAAAAAGTTCTTCTTCTCGATCAAGATGAGGACAAGCTCGCCGGCTACTCGGTTAAAAATCCGCCGCATCTGTCCGGCCCGGATCACATCGCCTATATCATTTACACCTCCGGCTCCACCGGCAAACCCAAAGGCGTGATGATTTCGCATCGTTCTGCTTACAATTTGCTCGTCGGATTGCAGCAGTTTATTTACGCCAATCTGAAAAATGAGCAGCTCAAGGCCAGTCTGAATGCGCCGCTGTTGTTTGATGCCTCGGTGCAGCAGCTCGTCACTTTGCTGCGCGGCAATCA
>CAYSNA010000448.1:0-4554 GCA_964432185.1 uncultured Cytophagia bacterium | reverse complement strand
TCCGAGGTGCACATCACAGATAAATGTGGCATCGCGCAACGGTTTGGGACGCAGCTTGATGATCGGCGAGACATCCAGACTTTCAAACATGGGGTAAACCGAAACGCGATCGCCATCCTGCACTTGATAATCAAATCCCACGGACTCGCCATTGACCAAAATCACTTCCACTTCCGTGTGCGGCACACCAATCGCCTCAATCGTATCTTTGATCGACGGATTTCCTTTGAACTCGACCTCAAAATCGAGCTTGCGTCTTTCTTTTGGGAGGAAGAAATTCAATTCCTCATAAAAACGAAAGCTTGCATTGTGTGAAATTTTATTTGGATCAATCATTTGTTGATAGAACACGGATTTAACGGATAGAGCGGATTAACACGGATACCACGATAATCCGAGCACATCAGTTTTATCCGTTCAATCCGCATTCCTTTTAAAATTGTGAAATCGATTTATCCGGAATATCTGTTTGCAAAAATCCGTTAAATTCCGTAAAATAAGACCAATTTAGTCCGATTTAAAAATTTGAAATAGATGTTCAAACTAAGCAAAAAAACAGAGTACGGCATTCTTGCCTTGCAACACATGATGTTCATGGATGACGATCATGTATCGACCGTTAAAGAGATTGCGGAACAATACAATATTTCGCAGTCCCTGCTTGCCAAAATATGCCAACAATTGGCAAAAAGCAAGATTATTCAGTCCGTGCAGGGCTCGCGTGGCGGTTATGCGCTCAACAAACCGCCGGTGGATATTTCTTTGGCTGCTGTTTTGGAAGCCATAGAGGGCCCGCTGCACATTGTAGAGTGTACGAACGATCATCACAATTGTGAGCGAGATGCAAACTGTACGCTAAAAATTGGTTTGGACCCCGTGCAGCAACAACTTGCGACATTTCTAAAAGGCGTGACGCTGGCGGAGTTTACCCCGAGTCCGCAAGGAGAAACACTATGACCGAAGAGATGGAAACTCTACACGAGTTTACGAATCAAGAATATAAATATGGATTTGTATCCGATATTGAAAGCGACAGCCTGCCCAAAGGTTTGAACGAGGATATTGTTCGAATCATTTCAGCAAAAAAACAGGAACCGGAATGGCTGTTGGAATGGCGCTTAAAAGCCTTTCGCCATTGGCAGCAAATGGAAGAGCCAAATTGGGCGAACCTCAAGATTGCGCCGATCGATTATCAGGATATAATCTATTATGCATCACCGAAAAAAGCCGATGGCCCCAAGAGTCTGGATGAGGTGGCGCCGGAAATTCTCGAGATGTACAACAAGCTCGGCATTCCGCTGCACGAACAGGAAGCGCTCGCCGGTGTGGCGGTTGATGCGGTTCTCGACAGCGTGTCCGTGGCCACGACGTTTAAGGAAAGTTGTCCGAGCTTGGCATTATCTTTTGCTCCTTTTCCGAGGCAGTGAGAGAACATCCTGATCTCGTCAAAAATTATCTCGGAACCGTTGTGCCGGCTGGTGATAATTTTTTCGCCGCGCTGAACTCGGCTGTTTTCAGCGATGGTTCGTTCGTCTTTATCCCCAAAGGCGTGCGATGCCCGATGGAGCTGTCAACCTATTTCCGCATCAACGCCCAGTTCACCGGCCAGTTTGAGCGCACCCTTATCGTGGCGGAAGAAGGCAGTTATGTGAGTTACCTCGAGGGCTGTACGGCGCCGATGCGCGATGAAAATCAGTTGCACGCTGCGGTCGTGGAGCTGGTGGCGCTCGATAACGCATCGATTAAATACTCCACTGTACAAAACTGGTATCCCGGCGATAAGAACGGCGTTGGCGGTATTTATAATTTTGTCACCAAACGCGGTTTGTGCAAAGGCGTCAATTCAAAAATTTCCTGGACGCAGGTTGAAACCGGTTCGGCGATCACCTGGAAATACCCCGGCTGCGTATTGATGGGCGATAATTCTGTTGGCGAGTTTTACTCGGTGGCGTTAACCAATAATTATCAACAAGCCGATACGGGCACCAAAATGATTCACATCGGCAAAAATACCAGCAGCACGATTGTCTCGAAAGGTATTTCCGCCGGATTCGGCCAGAACAGTTATCGCGGTCAGGTCAAAATCCTCAAAAGCGCTACGAATGCCCGTAATTTTTCGCAGTGTGATTCCATGCTGATTGGCGACAAATGCGGCGCGCACACGTTTCCCTATATTGAAGTGAAAAACAGCACCGGCAAAGTCGAGCACGAAGCGACCACCTCCAAGATTGGCGAGGATCAGATTTTTTATCTGAACCAGCGCGGTATTTCGACGGAAGATGCGGTGTCCATGATTGTCAACGGATTTTGTAAAGAAGTGCTCGCCGAACTGCCCATGGAGTTTGCCGTGGAAGCGCAGAAACTGCTGGGCGTCAGTTTGGAAGGCAGCGTTGGATAAAAAAAGTCATCGCGAGCGCCGGCAGGCGCGAAGCAATCTCCTGGAAAAGAAATTGTCCTTTTTACGGAGATTGCTTCAGTCTCCCGCAAAAAACGCGGGATCCTTCGCAATGACTTGAATAATATAAAAATTGAATTTGGAGATATAAAAATGCTATCTATAAAAAATTTACACGCCTCGGTCGACGGCAACGAAATTCTCAAAGGCATCAACCTTGAGGTGAAACCCGGTCAAGTTCATGCCATCATGGGACCGAATGGGTCCGGTAAAAGCACCCTCGCCAGCGTGCTGGCCGGACGCGAAGAATATGAAGTGACCGAAGGAAGCGTTTTATTTGGCGGCAAGGATTTGCTCGATCTCGATCCGGAAGAACGCGCGCGCGAAGGTCTTTTCCTGGCGTTTCAATATCCGGTTGAAATCCCCGGCGTCAATTCGAGTTACTTTTTGCGCACAGCGCTTAATGAAATCCGTCAGCACCGCGGCCTTGAAAAGGTCAGCGCCATCGAGTTTCTCAAAATTATTCGCGAGAAATTAAAAATGGTCGAGATGGATGAAAAATTTCTCAAACGCTCGGTTAACGAAGGCTTTTCCGGCGGCGAGAAAAAACGCAACGAAATTTTGCAGATGGCGACGCTCGAACCCACACTGGCGGTTCTCGATGAAACCGATTCCGGTCTCGATATCGATGCGCTCAAGATTGTCGCGAACGGCGTCAACATGCTGCGTCATCCGAATAGATCGTTCATCGTCGTCACCCACTATCAGCGTTTACTGGATTATATCGTCCCGGATTTTGTGCATGTTCTGTATCAGGGCAAAATCGTCAAAACGGGCGACAAAGATCTCGCGCTGCATCTCGAAGACTATGGTTACGACTGGATCAAAGACGAAAACGGCGTAACAGCGTAAAGGATGGTGACGAGATGAACAACGTACAAAAAGAACGCGAGTGGTACAGCGGGCTGTTTGCCGAATTTGAAAAAAGTTTGAACGGTCAATCGAAAACGCCGCTGCACAAAATTCGGCAGGAAGCGATGCAGTGGTTTTCCGAACACGGTTTTCCAACAGTGCGTCAGGAAGAGTGGCGCTTTACCAATGTGTCATCCATTGGCAATGTTCAGTTTAAATCCGATAGTAAAACGGCGGGTCGCGTATCGCTCGATGATATCCGCGCCTTTCTGATTAATGACAGTTTTAACCGTCTCGTTTTTGTGGATGGACTTTATAATGAAAATTTGTCATCCATAAAAAATGTGCCGGATGGCGTGACGATGCAGACATTGGCCGATGCCATGACATCGGAAAAAGAGATTGTTGAGAAAAATCTCGCCAAACATGCTAAAATTGATGAAAACGGTTTTGTGGCGTTGAATACCGCTTTTATGAAACAGGGCGCCTATCTGCATATTGCAAAAAATGTGATACTGGAAGAACCTGTTCATTTTCTCTATGTGGCAACGGACAAGGCGAATGAAGTGGCTGTCCACCCGCGAAACTTGATTGTCGCGGACGACAATTCACAGATGTCCTTTATCGAAAGTTATGTTTCGCTGGCGGATTCACTGTATTTTACCAACCCGGTTACGGAAGTTGTCGCGGGTGAAAATGCCGTCATCCATCATTATAAAATTCAGCAGGAAAGCCTCAAGGCGTTTCACACGGCGCTCATGCAGGTGTATCAAAAACGCAGCAGCAATTATACGTCGCACAATTATGTTTTTGGCGGCGCCATTACCCGCAATGACATGAAAACCGTTTTGGACGGTGAAGGTATTGAATCTACCCTAAATGGTTTGTATATTGCGCGCGGCACTCAGTTGGTCGATAACCATTCGGTGATCGATCACGCCAAGCCGCATTGCGATAGCCGCGAGTTGTACAAGGGCATTCTCGATGGTCACGCCCGCGCCGTGTTTGGCGGCAAAATCCATGTGCATCCGGATGCGCAAAAAACCGATGCGGTGCAATCGAACCAAAATTTGCTCTTGTCCGAAGATGCGACTGTGGATACCAAACCGCAGCTTGAAATTTATGCGGATGATGTGAAATGTACCCACGGCGGCACGGTCGGCCAGATTGATCAGGACGGCGTTTTTTATCTGCGCGCGCGCGGCATAAGCGAAACGACGGCGAAAAAGCTGATGATTCAGGCGTTC
>CAYSNA010000447.1:4328-4559 GCA_964432185.1 uncultured Cytophagia bacterium | reverse complement strand
CGCCACCGTCCCGCAGGCGGCAACGGTCCAGGCGTGCGCGTGGAAGACGGCGATGTCATTGAGACCATACACGGCCCGGGATGCGTGTCGGTGACCGGTTACAACTCGGAAGATTATATCACGGATCCGGAACTGTGGTACCGCATGGTGCACGAAGATGACCGGGATGCCGTGACCGAACAATCCTCATCCGCACTCAAGGCCAAAGATGTGCCGCCGCTCGAGCACCGG
>CAYSNA010000447.1:0-4318 GCA_964432185.1 uncultured Cytophagia bacterium | reverse complement strand
GCCTATAATGGCCTCATCAACGACATTACCGCCAAAAAGCAGGCGCAATACGAGTTGCTGCAGAGCGAAGAAAAATACCGCTCGCTCACCAATGACGTGCTGGAGAGTTCGCGCGTCGGCATTTCCATACTCGATGCTGATCTGAACATTGTTTGGGTCAACCAGGCTTACAGCGATTATCTGGGCTTGTCGCGGCAGAATGTGCTTGGCCAGGATGCGCGCGAGATCATAAAATAGACGTTGAGCCGCCGTTTTGTAAATCCTCTGGAATTTATCAAGCGTGTTTTGGATACCTATAAAACGGAAGCCGTTGTTGAGCGCCTCGAATGTCATGTTCTGGAACAAGATGGTGTACAGGAGCGCTGGCTGGATTACTGGAGCATGCCCATCCGCACCGGCCTGTATCGTGGCGGCCGTATCGAACATTTTACCGATATCACGGAACAAAAGCGCGTACTCGATGAGGTTATAGAAAGCGAACGACGATACAGCCAGCTATTGCATCATTTGACCGACTATGTTTATTCGGTCAAAGTTCAGGATGGCGAACCGATTTACACCTATCATGGCCAGGGATCGCTTGCCGTCACCGGTTACACGCAGGAGGATTTTGCCATCAATCCCGATTTATGGATTGATATGGTCCATCCGAATGATCGCCAGGCTGTGCGCGAGCACGCCAAAAAGGCGCTCATCGGTGAATCAAGCAAACCGCTTGAGCATCGAATCATTCATAAAAATGGTATGATACGCTGGGTCAAAAGTACGATTGTGCACCAAAAAAATGCCGACGATCAGGTCATTTCCTACGATGGTTTAATCAGCGATATTACGGAATTAAAGGACGCTGAGGAGCGCGACAAGCTGACGCAGCAGCAGCTCATCCAGGCGGATAAAATGGCGACGCTGGGCATTTTAGTGTCTGGTGTGGCGCACGAAATCAATAATCCGAACAATTTCATCATGCTGAACGCCAAAATGATTGAAAAAGCCTGGAGCGATGCGGCGCCGTTGATGGAACGTTATTATCGCGAAAACGGAGATTTTGTCATTGCGGGCATGCCGTACTCGGTGGCGAATGACAAGATTTCGGACTTGATTTCCGGCATTGGCAAAGGCGCCGTGCGCATCGAAAAAATTGTCCGCGGATTAAAGGACTATGCCAAGCAGGATCCCGGCGAGATGAACCAGGATGTCGACCTCAACAAGGTTGTAGAGGCGGCTATTCTCATCGTCAATAATTTGATAAAAAAATCGACTGATCGATTTGAGGTTAAATACTGGGAGCACTTGCCGACGGTTCGCGGCAGTTTTTTGAATCTTGAGCAAGTGCTGATTAATCTGATAACCAATTCCTGCCAGGCGATGAGCGAATCGCCGCGTTTCATAAAAATTGTCACATTCTATGATCACTATCGAAAAGAGACGCGCGTTCAGATAACCGATTCCGGAAAAGGCATCACCGAACATGAAATGAAACACATTTTTGATCCGTTTTTCACCACAAAGCGGGAGAGCGGCGGCACCGGCCTCGGCCTGTCCATCGCCTATAACATTGTGCGCGAACACGGCGGCAATCTGCAATTTGAATCAAAAGAAACCGGCGGCACCACGGCCACGCTCAGCCTGCCGGTTTCTTTAAACACGAATGTCAACAGGACACATAATGAATCAAAATAAATATCCAAAAAAACCGGTCGTCCTTGTGGATGACGAAGAACATTTCCTCATGAGCGCTGAATTCGCGCTCTCATCAGACGGCATTACCAATGTAAAAACCATCAGCGACAGCCGCGAAGTGGAATCTTTTTTAGCCAAAAATGATGTGTCGGCGGTGGCGCTCGACATGAACATGCCGCACATACCCGGCTGGGAGTTGCTGCCCAAAATTGTGCGGAATTTTCCGCACGTGCCGGTAATCGTCATCACAGCCGTCAATGAAGTTGAGACCGCAGTCGAATCCATGAAAGCCGGCGCTTTTGATTATATTCTCAAGCCGGTTGATGATCAACGGTTGACCTCCGCGATTCATCGTGCCCTCGAATTGTCGCAGGTACGCGCGGAAAATACGCGCTTAAAAGAATACCTGCTAACGCGAGAACTAAAACACCCGGATGCGTTCGATTTTATCATCACTCAGAGTCCGGCCATGCACTCTATTTTTCAATATATTGAAGCGATTTCGATTACACCGCTGCCGGTACTGATTACCGGCGAAACGGGCACGGGCAAAGAACTCATCGCGCGGGCGATCCACAAATTAAGCGGCCGATCCGGTGATTTTATTGCGGAAAATGTTGCCGGTCTGGATGATAATCTGTTTTCTGACACCCTGTTCGGTCATAAAAAAGGCGCCTTTACCGGAGCCGAAAAAGATCGCCAGGGCCTTATCGAACGCGCGGCCGGCGGCACATTGTTCCTTGACGAAATCGGCGACCTTGCCATCGAATCGCAGGTCAAGCTCCTGCGCTTGCTGCAGGAAAAGCAGTATTACCCCCTCGGCTCCGACATGCCCAAGATGACTGACGCACGAATTGTCGTTGCGACGCTGCAACATTTGGAAGAACTGTCGCAAAAAGACATTTTTCGCAAGGATTTGTTCTACCGGCTGCAATCCCATCACATCCATCTGCCGCCGTTGCGTGAACGCAAGGAAGATATCGCGTTGCTCGTCGATCATTTTATGAAAAAGGCCGCCAAAGAAATCGGCAAGAAAGCGCCAACTTACCCGCGCGAATTGATCACGCTGCTGAAAAATTACAATTACCCCGGAAATATTCGCGAACTGGAAGGATTAATTTTTGACGCCGTCAGCCGGCATCAATCCGGCATTTTGTCGATGGACACTTTTCGTGATAAATTTGCCAAATCCGGTGATTTGTATATTGAAGTTGCCGCGGACAGCGACGAGTCGGATATTAATTTTGGCGATCCCTTGCCAACCCTGAAAGAAACGGAATCCATGCTCATTGCCGAAGCGATGAAACGCGCGGATGGCAATCAAACCATTGCGGCGGACATTCTCGGCTTGACCCGTCGCGCGCTCAACAATCGCCTGCAGCGCGCTAAAAAAGACTAATGTTCGACTTGTTTTTACAAAACATGACATCACTTGACAGAATATGACAGCAAAAAATCTGCGTAATGTGCCGTTTTTTTCTGTTCAGAATTTTGTTGATTGAAAAGGGGTGCCACAAAACGTCCTCATGCCACATGAACGTCCCCGTGCACTAACGTTTGTTTTATAGTGAATTAACGGAATCCAAGAAATTATTGCTGCATTTATGTGGCACGGCTTGAATCGATCTTAAATAAATTAAAATTGAATAAAGCTTTTGTTATTTAGAGAGATAAAATCCTCTCCGATTTTTTGGCACAGCCTTTGTATTAAATAGAAGTAGAAAGTGAATATCAAAAGTGATTTAACTTTTAATATATATCAAAGCTTTCTGTATCTCTTTCCTTGTACTTCTCGATGAACGGATGGGCGTTCTGGGCGGGACGCCCCATCCATGCAAAACGCGCTCGCAAGAGCTTTTATATAATTTTTTACGGTTCATGAATGCACTCTCCCATGAAAAGCCTCGGCCAAATATAAGTCGGGGCTTTTCAATTTATTGCCAATTTTTATTGATAAAGCAAGAGTGCCGTTTTTAAGTATGCGGATACATCAATTGTGGCGAGCTATTGCAGTTCTGAAAAGATTTCTGATAAGGTCGGATTTGCCGGACTCACCTGCTTGAATTCGCTCATGGTCATCCCGGCACGAATAGCAATGGCGACCGCAGTCATCAGATCGGCGACATGATAACCGATGCCCGATGCTCCAACCAGCCGATCCATTTCATCTACAAACACCTTTATAAAACCAATATCAGATTCTTCAATGTGTGCCTTCAAGTTCGATTTAAAATCGGCTTTATAAATTTTGCCCTTCAAGCCCGAAACGTCTCCCACCTGCGCTACTTCCGGTTCCGAATAGACAGCTTCCACAATCCAGTTTTCATTCAGTGATTGTTGGGCATCAGAGAGGGCATTGTTTACGGCAATTCGTCCCATGGCCATGGCGCGATTCGCCGTCATGGGCGCGCCGGCCACATCGCCGGCGGCAAAAATTGAGGCGACATTAGTACGGCAAAAATTATCAACGACGATGCCATTATTTTGTTTCACGCCGGCATTCTCAAGATTTAATGAAGAAAGATCCGCCTTGCGGCCGATGGCGAGAAAAGCATATTCCGCATCGAGTTCCGATCCATCCTCCAAAACAACGCGCACCGATTCCCCACTATTTATCGCCGATTTGGCGCGAACATTT
>CAYSNA010000446.1:0-4580 GCA_964432185.1 uncultured Cytophagia bacterium | reverse complement strand
ATGGGTGGTGATGATGTAAAGTTGTGTGTGGCAGCGAATGCTTGGCTTTGATTGGTTACAATCTTGGGAAATCACTTCAGACATTCAAGTCGCAATTGTCCTCCCACTGTGTATGGGACGCTCAAAATATGTGAGCCATTAATAATTCATGTGTTGGGTTGTGAGTGAAGATGAGGTAACTATTATGGGACTTTACTGGAAATCTATTATTGTCAAGGTCACCGGTTGTGATTATGTTACCGCCGGCCAGGTGGAACGTCTGATCGATACGGTGTGTCCGAACTGTTCGGAAGTGCAGTTGATTGAGGAAGCGCCAATTGCCTACAATGCGCTGAGCAAATTGAACGACATGTGCGAAGATCTCTTTCAAAAATCGTACGATAATTTGACCGCCGACGAATTTAGCGAGTTTGATCATGTGCTGGGCATGGCGTCACGCCCTAATATCAGGTTTGCCGCCTGATACAAAGGCAGAAACTCGCGCGAGAACGTGCAAGTTTATGTGTAGATTTTTTTTGTGTATTCTCCTCAATAGTCGTGTGTTGAAAAAGCCGGATGCTGATCCGGCTTTTTTTATTGTGCAGATTTCTATTGCTGTTCAAGATTGAATTTCTTATAATGAACGCTTTTAAATTTCAGCGTGGAGGCTCAGATGACGACAAATCAACCACAACAGCAACAAGTTAATATACAACTCGGGGAAAAAGAGGCCGAGGGTACATACTCTAATCTTGCGATCATTTCGCATTCACCGGCAGAGTTTATTTTTGATTTTACCCGCGTATTGCCCGGCGTGCCGAAAACCAAAGTGTACGCCAGAATTATCATGACGCCGCAACATGCCAAATCGTTGCTCAATGCGCTGCAGGATAATATCAAAAAATACGAAACGCAATTTGGCGAAATCAAGATAATTCTGGAACCGGCACGAACGCAGCCCATCGGTTTTCAAACGCATGATCCTTCCGGTACGGTTCAATCAAAAGAGTCCTGATTTTCTGTGTGCCTCAAAAATTGTGCAGGAACGCTGAGGCGACTGAAACAACACTTGTGATTATTCGTTAAAAGCCCAAAATAATTATCGCGCACAACTTTTATAGCATGCAACGATTTATTAAAATTATTTTATTCTTTTTGCTTTTTACTGTCGCATCAAGCGCCGGGGAAACGTTGACCCGCGCGAATATCGGCGTGGACTATGGTGTGTGGAAACCCAGTTCGTTGGATTCCTATCCTACACATCCGACCAAAACGGTGGACGGTTCCGATCCTTACATAGGTCTGTTCTTTACGTCTCCCATGTTGAAGAGCCATGCGATGCGTTTTTCGATCATGCAGTGGATGCAGAGGGAACTGTCCCCGGTTGATCTTGAATCCGTGACATTGCGCTGTCTCACGGCTGACCTCAAATATGTTCTGTTGCCCGAAAATAATCTCACGCCTTATGTCTCATATGGCGTAACCGCCATTTGGTCGCGCGAACAACCGAGTAATATGCTGGATGAGAAAGCGCCGCTCGACCGCGCCGGGTGGGGATTTAACCTCGGCGCCGGTATTGATTTTTTACTCAGCTCTCATCTGGGCATGGGTGCCGAATATCAATATTCGTACGCGCTGTTCGCCAAACGCGTTGGTTTGACGAACAACTACAGCGGGCCCAAATTTGCCGCCAAACTCTTTTTCATTTTTTAGCCGATTGCCCGCCTATTGACATCCCTGATTTTTATTATTTCCATGTAACCTTTTTTTATTTTGACAGTGTATATTGTTGAAAACTGAAAAAGGCGCCTTTGTGAATTTTCCGGACAATGAAATTATGTTTCGTGTCAAAGAGGGCCGAATTGATCAGCTCGGCTTTCTTTTTGAACGATACCATGTCAAAGTGTACAATTACTTTGTGATGCTGACCCGGGACCGGTCCTTGAGCGAAGATTTGACGCAGGAGGTGTTTTTACGCATTCTTCGATTTCGACATACGTTCAAGGGCAAAGGATCGTTTGCCTCGTGGATGTTTCGCATTGCGCGAAATGTTGGCATCGATTTTTTTCGAAAAAACAAATCAACGGGCTCGCTGGACGAGTTGTCTGTCGATGTGAAGGATGACAATCCGACGCCGTTCGAAGAATCGGTGCACAAGGATCAGATCAACCTGTTGCAACGGGCGCTGGACAGGCTCGCGAAACATCACAGAGAGGTGCTCGTTTTGGCTCGGTTTGAAAATCTGCCGCTGAAGGACGTGGCGAGAATTCTCAATTGTCCGGTGAACACCGCCAAAGTTCGCGTTCACAGAGCCGTTAAAGAGCTTGGCGCTATTTATGCCGAATTGGAAGGTGTAGCATGAACGTGTGTGATCACAATAAAAAGCAGATTGTTTCTTACTTTACCGGCGAGTTGTCGTCCGCGGAGCACGATACAATCAGAACGCATCTCGAATCCTGCCAAACCTGTCGACAGGAATTTGAGGCGTTCGACGCCATCTGGCAGAACCTGGACGTTTTACCGCACGAACAGCCAAGTCATGATATGACCGCGAGATTTTACGCGATGCTGGATGCCTATCAACACGGCGCTCGAGAGTCCCGTTATCCGTCAACAGCGTGGGAATGGATTCGTCAGGGCTTTGCCAAGCCGGCCTTACAATTTGCTTTTTCCCTGGCTCTGGTGGTCATCGGTTTTGCTCTGGGTTTGGCTGTACGTTCCGGTTCTGAAAAAATGACCTATGCGAAACTGTCGAACGAGCTGGATGATATGCGCGAAATTGTATTGCTGTCCATGCTCAAACAGCAATCGTCTGCCGATCGTTTGCAGGCGGTGAATTACAGTTATCAGGTTGAGCAGCCGCGCGCCGATATTCGCGATGCGCTGCACCGTACGCTGGAGTACGACCCGAATACCAACGTCCGTTTGGCGGCTTTGCGCGCGCTTTTACCGTATGCGCATGATGCCGACGTTCGTCGCCGAATTATCGATTCTTTTCCGCTACAGACATCACCGCTGGTTCAGATTGAAATTATCGATTTTGTCGGGCAAACCGAAACGCGTCCCGTCGAGATGTTAAACATTTTGCTGCAGGAAGAGCAGCTGAACGACGCGGTGCGCCAGCACATCAAATGGACGGCCGGATCGTTGCAAAGTACACCACTCTTAAAGGAGATAAAAAAATGAGATATTCGTTCATTATTCTGTTTATGTTTTTGGGATTGTGTTCCCTGGCGGCTGAAGACGTCGATACGCTGGTTGTGGCGTTTAGCAATCCCTCGCAACCGGGCACGGTAAAAGCGGAAATGATGGTGGGCAGTATCAAAGTGCGTACACACGCCCGCTCTGATGTGCTGGTGCTGTCACGAACCAGTGATGAAGCGCCGCGCATGTTGCTGCCGGACATGGATTTTGATGCAGATGTTTTTTTTGATCGGGATGATGAACGTGGCGACGGACCCGATCCGGACAAAGTGAAGGGATTGCAAAAAATCCAGAGTTCGCAGTTTGGCATTAATGTCGAAGAAGAAAACAATGTCATTGAAATCAATATGCCGCCGATGGCACTGGTCAGCGGTATCGGCAGCGAACTGGAAATTGTTGTGCCGCAGAAAACATCATTACAATTAAAAAGTATGGGCGGCCAGATCAATGTTGAAAATGTGATCGGCGAAATTGAAGTCGAAGCCATGGGCGGCAGCATTCGGCTCGAAGGCGTCGGTGGAACGGTCGTTGCCAATACGATGGGCGACATTGAAGCCAGCATTAACAGCGTGTCGTCGGACAAACCCATGTCGTTCAGCACTTTTGGCGGTGATATTGATGTGACGCTGCCGTCATCAATCCGCGCGACATTCAAAATCAAATCCTATGGAGATGTGTATACGGATTTTGATGCCTCGAAAAGAAAGCTGGCGAAGACGGTCTCGCAATCGCGCGAGGACGATCGATTTGAAGGCAAGATCGAAAAAGTGATGGAAATTCCGGTGAACGGCGGCGGCCAGGATATCGAACTGACCAATTTTTCGGGGGATATTTATATTCGAAAGTTGAAATAGCTGTCATCGCGAAAGAACGCGAGCCACTGCGGTGATCTCCAGAGTTGGCGGTTGCCCTTGCGCTGGAGATTGTCGCAGTCGCTTCGTTTTTTCGCACAGACTTGAGAATCAAATCAACTTGCCAAACATTGACGCGTAGTATGGCGCATGTTGTTTTTTCAACTCTTTTAAAAAGGCAAATCGAAAAGGCGAAAAACCTTCCAGTCGTTTTATATAATCTCGTGAAAACAAATCATCCGCAAAGCCCACGGCTTCCAACAGCATCAACTGAATGCTCGTGCGCATAAGTCCGGTGTAGCGCAAAGCCGCCCGGCCGTGAAAGTCTTTTGGCGAACTGAGCACCCGGTCGCCGAAATCAAATGTTTTGTTGGTGATATCATCCAGCGCGAGCTCTGTGGACTTTAGGGTGTAAATGGAACGTTGGCCCGCCGCGGCATCTTCGTGAACGTCCTGCAAATCATCGAGGAATTGCAAATAGGCGCCGTAGCCGAACATGAACCGTGCCTGCTCGCGGGTCAAATCACCGGCCACCAGATAGCCGTC
>CAYSNA010000445.1:2455-4587 GCA_964432185.1 uncultured Cytophagia bacterium | reverse complement strand
AAAGGATTGGTTGGCGGCAGCGGCATGCAGGCTCTTGGAGCTGAAATTATCGTCAACAAATAATGACAACGAAGGATCGGATATGCTCCGATCCTCTTTATATATATTTCACCATAACATAACCTTTTTATATATTACTTTCATGGCTCCCTTTTCACAAGCCAGGAGTTCTCAGGACTCCTGGCATTTTTTTTGGCGATTGCACCTACTGATTACCTTTTCTTTTTTTTCATGCAAAACTCTACAAACAGTCAGCTCCACTCCCATCAACGTGTAATCGGATTTTGGGATGTGTCACATTTTATCGATAATCAGTGAAGACAAATTTCGGCACAAAAGCGGGGCAAACAACGAGTCAACAGATTAATTTATGGTGGATGGCAGGGGATAAAATCGTTGGACAATGCGCTCAAATTCGTGCCTCACGGCAGGATAGGACAGCTCGGTTGTTTGCAGATATAAAATATAGAAAAAATCCCCGCGCGGCAAAACAGCACAGACGATCACGGGCCAATCAACATTGGACTCGGCCGGCGCCACAACAGCAAAATAATCGCCCTTGAGCACTTGATGCGCGGGTGATGTAACCTGCTGAAGAATTCGCGCGCGGCCGCCATTCACCTGGAATGTTTTAATCATCTCGGCGAGCAGATTGATGGCGAATGAATTGGCATCGGTTTTCTCATTCCTGGGCAAGATGCCAATGCGCGCAGAGGCGAGAGGCGGCGTGCCGTCGCTGTCTTCCGTTCGCACAAGACCTATACACCACAAAATTTGCTCGGCGATTTTTTCTGAATCGGAAAAAGCAGAAACGGTCGTATCCAGCGCCATCTCTTCAAACTGCCACAACCCATTCGGCTTTTTGATCATAAAACGAAACGGCAGGTTGATGTAGGTCGAATCGACAATACCGATGCGCGCGCCGTTCAGGCGAGCAATTTCCGGCGGTGGTTTGGGAAGCGAGTTGCGCATTTGCAGCATTATGGCGAAAACAGCGAAAAGGCCGAACAGCAGCATAACAAGTGCGCGATTGTCCATTTTTTTGCCAGGTTTCACAAGCTCACCGCCATAAATTGTTCCAGCTCGGAGAAGGACCACAATGGTACCGCGCCCTTTTTTGTCGAGACGTACGCCCCTAGGCCATTGGCAAAATCGGCGACCTCGGACAATGGCGCGTGTTCAAGAATTTTGACGACAAGCCCGGCCGTAAACGCATCGCCGGCGCCGGAAGAGTCGACCGGAGTGATGAAATATCCCGGATCAAACTCTTCACCTTTGGAGGTGATGAGATAACAACCAGCTGCGCCGAGCGTCAACGCTGCCATCTGGATGACGTGTTTTTGAATCAGCTTGCGCAAAAACGTGATATCATCATCATCACTGCGCAGACCTTCTTTGAGCAGTCGGCATTCCTGCTTGTTGAGTTTGATGATATCTGCCGCGATCAACGAATCCTGGACATTTTTTTCCGTGACAGCATCCCAGCGGCGGATATTCACATCGCATATCTTTAGGGCGGTTGATGCCTCGTTTAAGAATGTATAAATCGCCTCGCGCGACGTTTCGGAGCGTTGCGCCAGCAATCCAAAAAAGACCGCGTCCATGTCCGGCGCCATGTCCTCCCAAATGGAATCGACGCGCATATAATCAAAAGCAACGTTTGAGGTGCACTGATAGACCGGCTGTCCGCCGGCATTCAGTGAAATTTTAACCGTGCCGGTGGGTTTGAAAATATCGGTTTGAATCCCCTCAATGTTCACATTGTAACTTTTTACTTCGCGCACCAGGTCGCGTCCGGCCTGATCGTCCCCCACCCGCGCGAACAAATAGGCGTCTTGACCGCTCAGCGCAATATGCGCAGAAAAATTCGCCGGTGAGCCGCCCATAAATTTTTCGTCACCATACACATCCCACAGCACTTCACCCAGGCCGGCAATTTTGAAGCGTTTTTTGGTTTCGTCGCTGGTCACGGTTACAGTCCCCGGCGAATCGCCACTCGAATACCATCTTCATAAGCTGATACCGGTTCGCCCGTCGTCGGATTCACTTTTTGAAATTCAATCCCCGGCGGGATGGGAAATTCAGAATAAGGCGAATCTCGGAGCACTGTTTTCATAAAGGACGTCCAAATC
>CAYSNA010000445.1:0-2425 GCA_964432185.1 uncultured Cytophagia bacterium | reverse complement strand
AGGGCGCCGGTTCCTCCGGATATTCCTCCACCCCATTTGTTATGCATCGGCCGGTTGTCATCGTAGCCAATCCACACCGCTGTCACCAAATCCGGCGTAAAGCCGATGAACCAGGCGTCGCGATAGTCATTCGTCGTGCCGGTTTTGCCGGCGCAGGGTCGATAAAAGCCCCGACTTTTGACGCCGGTGCCGGTGCCAAATTCGATCACGCCGGTCAGCATATCGATAAGCACATAACACGTTTGCGGATCAATGACACGGGTTGATTCAAATTCGTGCTCGTATAAATTTCGCTCGGTGGAAAAAATCTTGCGGATCACATAGGGCTCGCGACGATAACCTTGAGTCGCGATGGTGGTGTACGCCGATGCCATTTCCATCGGTGAGACGCCGGTAGCGCCGAGTGCCAACGACATATTCGGTTCCATCGGGCTGGTGATGCCCAACATTTCGGCATAGTCGACCACGGTTTGCGGTGTGACTTTTTCGATCAACTTGGCGGCGATGACATTGCGAGATTTTGCCAACGCCATCTTGAGCGTCAACGGGCCGAGATACTGGCGATCGTAATTTCGCGGTTCCCAAATCTGGTTATAAATTTTGAACTGCGTGTATTCGTCCACCATGACGGTCGCCGGCGTGACCAATCCCTTATCCAGCGCGGCAATAAAGGTGAACACTTTGAACGACGAGCCGGGCGAGCGGTTGTTCGCCACAGCGCGATTATATGGCGCGCGCCGATAATCGCGGCCCCCGATGAGCGCCTTGATCGCGCCGGTCTTCGGATCAATGGCCACGAGCGCGGCCTGCGGATAATTCTCGCGTTCGGCCCACGACACATTGTCATATGGCTCAAGGCCGATGAGCGCATCCAACTCATTCATCCCTTCTTCCACGGCGCGGCTGGCGGCCAATTGGTAACGGGAATTTAAGGTGGTGTACAGATCGAGACCGCCGTACATGACAGCGTTGCGGCCAAAATTCTCAGAGGCCTTGTCAATGGCAGCATCGATAAAATATTCGGCATGACCATACAGATCGTACATTCGCTGATAAGACAATCGTTCTTTGGTCGCCGATTCGTACTCGTCTTGGGAAATATATTTTTCATCGAGCATTCGTTTCAGCACAAACAGTTGCCGCTCTTTGGCAACATCTTCATATTTGTAGGGACTATAGCGCGCCGGCCAGCGCGGAATGCCTGCGAGCATAGCCGCTTCGGCAATGGTCAATTCATCCGCATGTTTGGAAAAATAGGTCTGCGACGCCAGTTCAATGCCGTACACTCCCGAGCCAAAATCGATTTGATTAAGATAGGCCTCCAGAATGTCATCCTTGGAAAACTGCTGTTCGATTTGCAGCGTGACAAAAAGCTCCTGCAGCTTGCGCAGATAGGAACGTTCAAAGCTGAAAAATAAATTCTTTGACAATTGCTGCGTGATGGTGCTGCCGCCCTGCGAGACGCGTCCACCCTTGAGATTGGATAAAAATGCGCGTATCAATCCGCGCTTGCTGATGCCGTTATGAGAGTAGAAATGTTTGTCTTCCAGCGCCAGCGTGGCGTTGATGATGGACGCGGCCATGTGGTCAAGCGGTATAATTTGCCGGTCCGACAATGTTTTGATAAGCTGACCATCATCCGCATAAATTTTGGTTGGTGATGCCAGGGCGATTTTGTTGAGATCATCCGGAATTTGCGGCAAACGCAACAGCGCAAAAATGGCGAATCCGGCAGCCAGAACGGCAAGGACAATCAATGAAATTTTAATAATCTTCTTCAGCATTCTCATCTCTTCTGATTGGAGTTTGCAATTGCGGCGCGCCTTCGATAGCGTTCAGTTCGCGGATCAAATAACCGACGGCCATCTCCGAGGCAAACATGGATTGCGTCCGGATATGATCGTCATCCTGAATCTCAAAAATCAGTTCAACGCCGTTCTCCTCAACATAAAGCGACAATCCAACGCGCTGCAAAAGGCTCTCCCATTGCACCAGCTTGTAGGGATCGTTGACAATCTGCAACTGATACGACCGGGGCAATCGATTGAACGCCTGAAAAAACACATCCGCGGTTATGAGGCGGCCGCGGAATTTGTCCTGCTGCTCCAACTGGGAAAGGGTGACGGTTTGCATCCCTTCCTCGTCCTGCAGCGACACGTGGCTTTCGCGAATCGTTTTTTCATAGCCATCCAAAAAATAAAAGACGAGCTGATTGCCGGAAAGCGACAATTGCGTTTTCAGCCAGTCGGCGCCACGACTCAACGCAAAAAGATCAAGCGGATCGATAATTCGGCGAGACTGGTTTTGCGGGATGGATTTGTAAAAATCATTGAATTCCTGGCGGTTCATGCTCATGCTGCGGCGGATGGACAGCAGCGCCTCCAAATCCTCCAGGTTTTGAATCGGATGGCTCGACATGTCCGCG
>CAYSNA010000444.1:0-4587 GCA_964432185.1 uncultured Cytophagia bacterium | reverse complement strand
GCGGCTTTGCGGCTTGGCGCGAGATTTTACAATGTTGACTTAATTTGTCAGATTCTTCTCCGTTTCGCCAATGTGCTGGGTACTTTCCGGTGGACCGAGATAACTCGGTTGTAAGCCGCCGGCATCGATGACAATTTTTTGAAAAACCACGCCCGGATCAATCACCCACAGTTTCAATGTGTGCTGTCCCGGCTTAATTGCTCCATGAGTAGATTTCTTGACGGTGATATTGTCAGCGACCGACTGCATCCACCAATCCGCATATTGCCAATCCGCTTTGACATTGCCTTCATGCATGTTGAAAATCTGCGGCTCTTGATCATCAATCGACACCGCAAAGCGCAGACCCTGATTATTGTGGAAATTCAGCGTTGGCGACAGGAAAACCTGCACGTCGACATCGCCGCCGTTGACCAGGAAAAAATCATACTCCAGGCGCGTGCACATGTCTCCGGGTGTTTGCGGCGGGGCGGTCACCGGAAACGGCGTCATGGCCGAGCCGGTTTTGCCCAAGTTCGGGATGAGCTGCCAGCGAACCGGCGCCACATCTATTTTGCGGGAAAAATGATGCGCCTCCATCGAGACAACGCCGTTGCTCTCAACAAAACCGCGCGCCTGCAAGTCATCCGGCAGCTTGTTGACGACAGCGGTCACAATCACTTTTTGCTGTGCCCCGCGGATGGTGATCGGCACCGCATGCGTGCCGGCGGGCGCGCTCTGCCAATCCACGCTCACCCACACACGCTGCTGTTTGTCGACGCTGCCATTCCTTTTAGAAAAGCGCAGCCAGGACGTTTTGCATTGTATCTCAAAGTTAAAGGCTTTGATGCCGCGATTAAAAATATCAATATAAGAGGATTGTCGGCTGATGGAATCAAATTCCGGCAGCACGGGTTTTTCATCGGACTGCGGCCACCAGTGTTCCGAGCCGTCAAAAGCGACGCCTATCTCAGCCTTTTCCGGCAACTCGATGTTGTCCACCCGCGGCAGCACATCCTTGTCCGGCTGCTGCCAGTAGGTGTAGCTGATGTGCGTCTGGTTCATCATGTTGTTCCATTTGCCGCCCGCTAAAATGTTATTGTAATAAAACGACATGGTAGAGTCTTTATTGAACAGTTCCTGCGCTTTGGCGGCCAAATCATTCGTGAGTGCTCGCCCCTGTTTGGCGTAAAGACGATTTTTCGCCACTGTCAAATAGAGTTCATTCAAATTAGCCGACGCTTTCACCGGAAACAGAACGAGCTGATAAAAGGCGTCTTTGAACTCATTCGGCATAATCTCGTACAGATTTTCGGCTTTTTTTTCAAGCCGATTGAACTCGTCAACCACTCGCTCAAACTCGCGATAAAAAATCAGGCTATAGGTTTCAGGCGATAACAATTCATGCTTGCGTCGACTGTTAAATTTGGTATAGCCGTCCAAAAGTTCAGCGATGTCAACAGCGTGTTCCGGGCCAAACTGTTTTTCGGCCCACAGCCGCGAATACTCGGGCAAGCGATCGGCCGGCCACTCGTTTGGATTCCAGGCATAGTCGAGGAAAAACTCGATGGGAAATTCCATCGGCTTGAGATCGCCGACATTCACCAGCCAGATAGAATCGACGCCGTATTCGTAGGCCAGGTGCATCTGCTCCCAAACTCGTTCAATTTGATTGGTATTGAGCCATTTGTAATTTCGCGGCGCGCCGACATAATCAAAGTGATAATAAATGCCGTAGCCGCCGGCTCGCGGTTTGTCGGTCAGATGGGGCAGTTTGCGGAGATTGCCCCAGTTGTCATCGCAGAGCAGCAACGTCACGTCATCCGGTACGCGCATACCTTTGTCGTAATAATCCTGCACCTCTTTGTAGAGCGCCCAAATTTGCGGAATGGTGGTGATCTCCTTGTCGGTGACATCCGCCAAAATCTGGCGCTGATCGTTGACGATGCGCTCAAGCAGGGCAATATTGGTCTCCTCGGTCATCGCCATATCGCCATCACCGCGCATAGCCAGGGTGACGATGGTTTCATAATCGCCCATACGCTCAATGCCTTGTCGCCAGAATTGACGCAGGGTATCAGCGTTGGTCTCGTAATTCCAGTCACCCGTACCGGACGCTTTCCACTCGGCGTGCGCCCGGTTCATCGGTTCGTGATGCGTCGTGCCCATAACAATGCCGTATTCATCCGCAAGAATTGGATTTTGGGGATCATCCGAATTAAAACTCGCCCACCACATGGCGGGCCAGAGATAATTGGCTTTGAGGCGCAACATCAGCTCGAACAACTTTTCATAAAAACCGGAGGTAAAGCCGCCGTAATTGTCCACCGCCCAACGGCCAAGTGACGGTTCTTCATCATTGAGAAAAATGCCGCGATATTTGACCACCGGTTCGCCGGCCGAATGCCGCCCGGGAAGAACGTAAAGCTCATTCTTTTGCTGCACCGGCACATCCGCCCACCACGTCCAGGGCGAGACGCCGATCTGTGCGGAGAGATCAAACAAACCGTAAAAGGTGCCGCGCTTGTTGCTGCCGGCAATGACCAGCGCCTGCTCAACACCCGGGAACGGTTCGTCGATCGTGTCGAGGAAAAATGTATCCCAACGGCCGGCAATACCGTTGACATTTATTTTTCGCTCGCGAATGAGCTGATCGATGAGCGGACTTTGGCCGATTGTGCCGATGAGAACGATGTTTTGGCCGGGTATTTCATCCGTAAAAATAAAAGGTTTGATGCCGGTCACTCGCTGAATATCAGCTTGTAGATGACCGGCCATGGTCGCGACGCCTTTATAATCATTTGAGCTGATCACCAGCGGCGCGGCGGTTGAAGCGGTCACCAACGGAAATCGATCCTGGCCCGGATTCGTCGCGACATAATCTCGTTGATCCACGGCCCATAGCGGGTGCCCGCAGATGAGCATCACCACAATAAAATAAAAAAACTTCATTGTTCATCCTGACAACAGAGTGCAACTGTTTATTTTTCAAAGTATCGTTCCGCATATTCGATAAAGTAGGGCCAGTTGGGACCAACCGTGTGGCCGCCTTCATGCTGACGAAAAGCGATTTCTCCATCCAGCAGAGACGTTTCCTGCGGCGGAAACTCGGAGGTGCCCAGCCCTGTGGCGCCGAGGAGCTCGTAAACCGGTCCGGCATGTACACCCGCAAGGAACATACCTTTGGCGTCGATCCATTGACCTTCCACATCCGGCGCGCCAACGCTGATAAAAACGGGACGCGGCGCGCACAGAGCGACGAGCTGGTGCGCATCAACCGGCAAATCCTGCTCGGTGAGCGGTCCGGCATATTTGATAAAATTCGGCGCGAACCAATGATATTCAGCGGAGGACGCCAGATTTTCCACCTGTTCGCCGAAAATGCGGCGCAGGATTTTGGCGCCGCCGGCGCCGGACGAGCCGATAAAACCGATGGCAAAACGCGGCTCATACGCCAACGCGACAATAGCGGCCTTGCCGTAGCGCGACAAGCCCTCAATGACAATCCGTTTTTCATCGACGTTTGGATCGGTTTCGAAATAATCCATAGCGCGGCTGGCGCCCCAGGCCCACGCCCGCAATGCGCCCCAGTCATCAAGTTGTCGCGGCTCGCCCTTGTTCACCAGGCCGATGATGCCTTCTCGCAGGCCGGCGCCGTTATCCGCCTGAATGCTGGTGGGCACCAGAATGGCATAGCCCCAATTTTGTGCGAGAAGCTGCTCTTTCCAAGTGGGGCCGGTTGGTTGGCGATTCCCCCATCGGCCGCTAAAATTCCAGCCAAACTCCACGACCACAGGCACGGAAGTGGTAGTTTTTTTCGGCGTCGTCAGCGTCATTTGAATATCGACCGAAAGTGCCGGATAACTCGAATTATCAACATGCCCGCGCAGCTCTTTAACGACAATGGGATAATCGCCGTTGAGCGTATCTTTTTCACTGATCACCTCCCAGGTGACGGCCGGTATATTCTCGGGAAGGCGCCCATAAATTTCGCGGTCAAAATCCTCAAAAATCTCCTGTTTGCGCTGCTGCCACTGCTCGGCTGTATTTACCGGCGAACCGTTCTTAAAGATGAGCGGATCGGGCAAGGTGTAATTTTTGACTTTGGATTCGTCGTTGTTGGCCGCGTTCGGATCGTCGGGATTTCCCGACGGCCCGGGGCGTAACTCGCTGATGCCGAGCCGCACTTTCATCAGTTGATGATCTTCCTGACTCAGTTTCTGCAGACGCTCCCACTCTTCTCGGGACGGCCATTGCGCCAATACCTGAGCGGCAAACAACAGCACCAGAGCCAGGAGTATAATTCGTTTATTCATATTTGATTCCTTTCAGACAACGCTTTTGAGCATTTTTAAAGGCGCCAATTACCACGAGTCGGTACGGAACGGCGACGCGGGCAAACCGTCCCAATTATACAAATTGGCACCCTCGGGATTATCGGCCCACGCATAGCGAACCGCCACGGGATTTTTGATCTTTTCTTGCCAAACCACCACAGTGTTGCCGTCGATGGTGGCGTTCGCCCAGATGAATTTTTGATCGGCGCCGGCAATGACAAATTCCTGCAACTCGCCGCCGTCTTTGGCCATCAGGCCGCTGCCGACGTGA
>CAYSNA010000443.1:0-4605 GCA_964432185.1 uncultured Cytophagia bacterium | reverse complement strand
TCCAAAACGGAAAACGGTTTGCTCGACCAGGCGCGAGTCTTCAACACCTTTCTGCAGCACAGCGAAACTAATCTGGCCGATATCTGCTATACCGCGAATGCGGCGCGCGATCAGTTTAAACACCGGCTGGCCGTGGTGGCGAACGACACGACCACAATGCAGGAAAAACTGCGCGCTATCACCAGCGGACAATTGGCCGGCAACGGATTTCAAGGATCCAGCGCTTTTACAGCGCACAAAGTCGCTTTCCTGTTCACAGGCCAGGGCTCTCAATATGTCAATATGGGCAAATCCCTGTACGAAACGAACGAGATTTTCCGCAGCGCTCTGGATCGTTGTAACGACATTTCCAAAACCGTGCTCGATCGTCCGATTCTGTCGATCATTTTTAATGAAAACGACGACTCGCTCGTCAACACAACAACCTATACACAACCGGCGCTCTTTACCATTGAGTACGGCCTCGCCACCTTGTGGCAGTCGTGGGGCTTGACGCCGGATTATGTAATGGGGCATAGCATTGGCGAACTCGTCGCCGCGCATTTTGCCGGCGTTTTTAACCTGGAAGACGCCTTCAAGCTGGTCGTCGCACGCGGTCGTCTCATGGGCATGCTGCCTCGCGGTGGAAAAATGGCGGCAGTTTTTGCTGATCTTCCGACCGTCACGGCAAAAATTAGTCAATACAAGAACGTCGATATCGCCGGCGTCAATGGTCCAACGACGATTGTCATTTCCGGCGCCAGCCAGGACATCGATTCCATTCTGGCGAAACTGCAAGCGCAGGAGATTCAATATCGAGAATTGATCGTCTCGCACGCCTTTCATTCGGCGGCGATGGAACCCATTCTGGACGAGTTTGAAAAGATTGCGAGCGAGATTCATTATCAAAAACCGCGTATCCCGATCGTCTCAAATGTCACTGGAAAACTGTTTGACGACGGTGAAATCCCGGATGCGGCGTATTGGCGGCAGCATATCCGCCAGGCTGTGTTGTTCTTTGACGGCATTAAAACCTTGCACGAGGCCAAGTGCGATGTTTTCGTTGAAATCGGCCCCAATCCGCATTTGACCGGCATGGGACGGCGCGCGTTGCCGACGCTAAATGCCGTCTGGGTCGGTTCGCTAAAAGCCAATGAAGATGAGTGGAGTTATGTGCTGCAAAACGCCGCGCAACTCTATGTCAATGGACTGAATATCGAATGGGCGTCTTTTGACGCGCCTTATTCGCGTACCAGGGTGCGAATCCCGACCTATGTCTTCCAGCGCGAGCGCTACTGGCTTGAGAGTAAAACTGCCGGTTCCACAGAGGGCGATACCTATATGCCGCGCGGCCAAAAAGTTCATCCGTTGCTCGGCTATGAATTAACATCGCCGATGCAAACAATTCAGTTCCATAATAGAATAAATGGAAACCTTGATCCCTATCTGCACGAATCGACATTTTTTGACAAGCCCATTCTGCCGCCTTCGGCGTTTGTCGAGATGGGACTTTCCGCGGGACGACGTGCCCTCAAAAATGAACATGTTGCGCTCAAGAATGTAAAGTTTGTCTCAGAACTTGTGCTCGCCGAAAACGGCACGGATGTACAGTTCCTGGTGACGCCGGATTCCAACCGGCACGCCACCTTCCAGGCCTACAGCTTGCAGCCTCAAGCGGATGAGAAAAAATGGGTGCTGCATGCCGAGGGCGATATTGTTCAGGAAGATTTTACTGTTTATGAAGGTCCGGAAACGTCGCTGCAATCCCTGATGAAAAAGGTAGAAAAACAGGATGTGGGAGACTATGTTCAGCGACTGCGCAAAACCGGTATTTGCCTGGATAATGATGCGCAAGTTTTAAAGGAAATCTATCTTGGCGATAACCTCGCCGTTGCCAGGATAAACGTCCCGGAATCCCTGCAGGGACAGTTGGATGATTATGAAATACATCCTTTATTCTGGGATGCCTGCTGTCAGACTGTTGCCGTGGCGCTTGGCGATTCCGACGATGTTTTTGTCGCTGACGGCTTTGACCGTCAAATCAATTATTTGAAAGATTTTAAAGACGTTTGGACGATTGCCGTCATCGAGTCGGCGGGATCTGATGTTGTTGTTGCGGACACGTTTCTCATCAATGATAAAGGGCATGTGATTAACGAAACAAAGGGCGCCCGATTCAAACGTATTGATGTTGACACGATCGAACGTCCCAAGATTAAAACTGAATCGTCAAAAGCGCCGGTTGTTCAGCAAAAACAAACGATAGTGACCCGCGAGGAGCTGCTGTCCGCTGACCCGGCACAACGCCGCGTCTTGCTGATCGATTTTATCCGCTTGCAGTTGGCAACAATCCTCAGTATTTCGGCTGACAAACTGGATGTGACACAACCCGTGACGAATTTTGGTTTGGACTCGATCATGGCGGTCGAGCTGCAGGTCAAGCTCGAAAAGACCTACGGCTTTAAATTGCCGGTGGCCAGGCTGATTGTCGGCCCGACGATTGAACAACTTGCTGATTTTGTTCTCGAAGAACTCGGCAAGGATGAAAAAGATCAGAGCATCAAATCGTCAATGGCGCCCGAATACGGCACGTTCCCGCTGTCCAAAGGCCAGGAAGCGATGTGGGTGCAGCATCAGATGGCGCCCAAAAGCATCTTTAATCCGGTGTATGCTGTTCGCATCCGTTCCGAGGTCGACCTCGACAAACTCAACGCCGCGCTGCAAGCCATGGTGAATCGCCATCCGTCATTGCGCACAACCTTCCATTTCAAAGGCGGCGAACAGATTCAAAATGTGCATGAGTACATGGATGCGCATTTTGTTCAGGAAGATGCAACTGGCCTGGACGATATCGCGCTGCAACAACGCATCGAAGAGTTGGCGAACGAAACGTATGATCTGACCAAAGGCCCGCTTTTCCGAACCACGATTTTGTTGCGATCTCTCGACGATGCCGTGCTCGTCATTGCCGCCCATCACATTGTCATGGATATGTGGTCGCTGGCAACCATCATTAACGAAATCTCTCAGCTTTACACGACATCCAACAAAGAGTTTACCTTTTTGCCGTTGCGTTATCGCTATACGGATTATGTGGCCTGGCAAAATGATATGCTCAAGAGCCAGGACGGCGAGCACCATTTATCGTACTGGATGACTAAATTGAGCGGCACGCTGCCGGCGCTTGAACTGCCGACCGATTTTGCCCGCCCCGCCGTGCAAACTTTTGACGGCAAAATTCGTTCGCTCAGACTCGGGCGCGAGCTCACTGAACAGTTAAAAGAGTTGAGCGATAAAAACGGTGTGACGTTGTACATGACGCTGCTCACCGCGTTTAAAATTTTATTGCATAAATATACAGGGCAGGAAGACATTATCGTTGGTACGCCGACAACCGGCCGCAGCCGTTCCGAGTTTTCCGATATTGTCGGCTACTTTGTCAATCCGGTAGCGCTGCGTTCATCTGTCAATCGGAACGACAGTTTTGATGATCTGCTGTCGCAGGTGCGCAGGACGGTTGTTGACGCTTTGGCGCATCAGGATTATCCGTTCTACCAACTCGTCGAAAAATTGAATCCGGCGCGCGATGCCAGCAGGACGCCGATTTTCCAATCCATGTTTGTCTATCAACGGGCGCACGTGATGAATGAGCAGGGTCTCTCATCCGTTTCTCTCGGTATTGAAGGCGAAAAGATGATGTTTGCCGGTCATCCGATTTCCGTGTTACCGATTGAAAAGCAGGTTGCGCCGTTTGATATGACCTGGATGATCGCCGAAGCGGCTGATGGACTCGGCGCATCGCTCACCTATAACACGGCGCTTTATCAAGATGACACGGCGGCGCGTTTGCTCGATCAGTATAAAACGCTGCTCGAAAGTATTGTCGAAAATCCGCAGACTCGAATTGCCGAACTGCAGGTCGTGCCCTATTCCGAACTGTATCAAGTGTTGTTTGGATGGAACGACACGCACGTGGAGTTGCCGGACAGACCGTGCATTCAGAATTTATTTGAGGAACAGGTCGCGCACCGCCCGGATGCCGTTGCCGTTCACTTTGAGGGTCAGGAACTCACCTTTGCCGAACTTGATGTGCGGGCGAATCAGCTCGGCCATTTTCTGCAGAGCCGCGGTGTCGGACCGGAAACGGTCGTTGGGCTCTGTGTCGATCGTTCTCTCGAAACGGTCATTGGACTGCTCGGCATTCTCAAGGCCAATGGCGCCTATATGCCGCTCGATCCGCATTATCCGCTGGAACGTCTGCAATATATGATCGAACATTCGCACGTGCAAAATGTCGTCACCATGTCGGCGTTGCGTGAGCATTTGCCGGACTTTGACGGCGAGTACATTTATCTCGATCAACAGGCCGGGGACATCGCCCGTCAGAAAAAGACGGCGCCGGTAACGACAACGACTGAAAAAAATCTGGCCTATATTATTTATACATCCGGTTCCACTGGTCAACCCAAAGGCGTTATGTTGACGCAAGAGGGATTGATCAACCTGGTGCAGGCGCAAATCAAAGTATTTGATGTGCAGCCGACCAGCCGTGTGCTGCAATACGCCTCATTTAGTTTTGACGCCTCGGTTTCGGAGATTTTTATGGCGCTTATTTCCGGCGCCACG
>CAYSNA010000442.1:0-4631 GCA_964432185.1 uncultured Cytophagia bacterium | reverse complement strand
CGATGCGAATTTCGCCAATATCTTCAATGGAATCTTTATGCACCACCCGCTGCGTTGGTTCGGAGGCTTCGCGGGAGAGATAATCGTTGATGACATGTCGCACGGATTCCGGCGTAACGTGACCATAGGTCACCTCATCAATCTGCACCACCGGCGCCAGGGTGCAGCAGCCCAAACACGCAACTTTTTGAAGAGTGAACTGGCGATCCGGATCCGTATCCGTGCCGTCGGCAATGTGCAAATCGCGCCGGAACGCATCCACCACCAGCTCTGCGCCTTTGACGTGACAGGCCGTTCCCGTACAGACGTGAATGACGTGCTCGCCCACCGGTTCATGCCGGAACTGCGAATAAAACGTCGACACGCCCATGATCGATGCCGGCGTAATGTCCGTGTTGGTGCAGACGTAACGCAACACATCTTTTGGCAGATATTTGTATTCGTCCTGAATCGCCTGCAAAATCGGAATCACGGCATTGGCTTTTGTGCCGAATTTGGTGATGATATGATCGACAATACGAAAATCGGTTTCAGTATGTAAGGGTTCGATGGCCATCTAACTCCCAATGCAGAACAAATGGTCTTCGCCGCGAATGTAAATTCGATTGTGCATGAACGCCGGAATCGTATCGGCTTTTTCGCCCAGCTCATTCGCCGCGATCAACTCGAACTCTGCCGCCGCTTTAAAAATGTGCACAACTCCATCGCGGTCCATCAGATAAACTTTGTCATCAACTAAAACAGGCGACGAATAAAATCCCTCGTCAAACTCGTGCGTCCAATACACCTCACCGGATTTGGCGTCAAAACAGGTGACCGTGCCGTAACTTGAGCCGAGAAACAAAAAGTCGTTCGTCGCCACCGGACTCGACGCTTCCGCCAGATCATCCTCATACTCCCAGGCGATGTGCGGCGTGCCTTCCAGTTTGATGGCGGCGAGAATGGCGTATTCGTTCACCGCATACACCCAGCCGTCGGCATAGGCCACGGACGGCCCGACTTCAGCGTCCATACAGTTGACGCGCCACAATTCTTCGCCGGTCTCCGGATTATAGGACATGACAAAAGGATTCGAACTCAGAATGGTCTCATCCCGCGATCCCGTGTTCACCAACACCGGCGACGCCCAGGAAACCTGCACATCGCCGCGCGGCGTGGCATAAACCTGTTCGCCGGTCGCGGAATTAAAGGCAAGCAATTGTTTTTGATCATTCGTATCGTATTGAACGAGCAATTTGTCTTTATAGGTAAAAAGTGATGACGAATGCCCATAATGATTATCCGGCACACCGATATTTTTTTGCCAGAGCACAGCGCCGTCAAAATCGAGACAGGCCAGATCACCCGTGGCAAAAATGACAAAAACGCGTTCGCCGTCTGTCGCCATGGTTGGTGCGGCATAACCGGTATCATCCGTCACGTTCGGCGCTTCAGCCGGCGAACCGGGGATATCGTTCAACTCGGTCGTCCACAGCAGCTCGCCGGTATCGGCGTGAAAGCAATAGGCTTCCTGCGATTCTTCATCCGCGCCGGCCATAAAAATCTTTTTCTTCCAGATGATCGGAGAATTGAGCGACCACTTGGGCACCTCAACCTTCCATTTGATATTGTCGCCGGTCTCGCCGTTCCAGGTCGTTGGCACGTTTGTGTGATACGCGTGGCCGATGCCTTCCGGTCCGCGGAAGGTCGGCCAGTTGTCTTTCATTTCTTTATCCGACGCAAATGACACGTTGACTTTTTTCGGCTGCGTAATTTCCGTTTTGGAAAAGACGCCGAGGAAAAAGGCCAGCACAAAAAGGCCGAGCCCGCTGTAAATGATGTATCGTCGTCCGAGCACCTGCGTCTCCCACGAATTTTCTTTTTGACTGGCAAAATCCGGCAACTGCTGCTGCAGCGAGCTGATGTATTTGAGCGAGACCAGCAGGACAATCACTGCGACGAACAAAATGAAACTGCCGGTGCGCACCTGCCACTGGTTGGTGAAATAGGCTTTTCGAGCCAGCAAATCCAGTGCGCGGATTTGATCTTTTAACGACGCATCATCGGGATTATCCCGCAACTGCAGCATCAATTGATTGAGCGCCGCGCTGTTGAGGGGATCAATCGAACGCGTCTGCAAAAAATTGGCGATCAACAGCACGCTCATCACCGCGGCGAGGACGGCGGCAATGATCGCCGCGCGTTTCGCGAACGCGTACAACATCTCGGGGCTAATTTTTTTCTCAGATTCCATGAATCATCACACTTTAAAAATTTCAAATCATCCGGACTCCGGTTGCCCGTCTCCGGCCTGCATTTTTATTTTAACGATGCCTTGAGCTTTTCCACATCCACATCCGGTTTGCCTACCGGACAATAGTCAAAACAGCGTCCACAGCTAAAGCACTCTCCTCGATCGGCTTCGTAAATCTCCTGCTTGCGATAGACGGACAAATTGATCAGCTTTAATCCAAAAATTAGTCCCAGGAATCCGCCGAAAAACCAGCCGCCAATTTTAAATTGAAGTTGAACCGCTCGCGCTTCATCGTACAACTGCGCCGTCGTTTTTCCGGTCGCCCGAAATGCGTCCGTCTCGTCAGTGGTCTCCGTGCGTTTGCCGGTATCTTCCAGTTTAATTTGTTCCGCCAAATCCACTGTGTAATGCGCTTTGGACAATGGCACGTGCAGCAAAGAGCCAATCCAGCCGCTCGCCAAAATGAAAATGGGCAGCACAACGAGAATCATCGCTATTCGCCGGGTGCTTTTTTCGCGTTTTTCATGCGGTTTGGATTCGATGGGTTTATTGATCGCATCAAACGGACACGAGGCTTCACACAACCGACAATTGATGCATTCGCTGGGCGTAATGGATAAATGATTTTTCGACAAGCGGGACATCCAGTTCAACAGCACGCCGTACGGGCATAAAAATCGGCAGTAGGGCCGCGCCACAACGGTTCCCAGCAGCAGCATAAAGACGCCGAACAAAATCATATTAAAACTGGCGCCAAAGCGGAAAAAACCAACGAACGGATCGTAACGGCAAATGAGGAATCCCGCACCGGTGGCGGCGAACAACACGGACAATGCAAGATAAATATAAGGGATGAGGCTCAACGTTTGATTCAGCCAGCCGGGCAAAGCGATCGGTTTGAGCACGACAACATCTTGAGCCGCGCCAAGCGGACACACAGCGGCGCAAAAGGTGCGGCCAAAAAACAGCGCAAAAATCAGTGGTAAAACGAAAAACGCGACGACCGTCAGCGGAATAGCGTACGAGTTGGAAAACAGCGCATAGACGATATTTTGGATCGAGCCGATGGAACAGATACAGCCCTCACGCCAAAAGCCAAAATAGATGAGTGAAAAAATCATCAACAGGAAAATGTGACGGCGCGAGCGTTTTTTCAGCGCAAAATAAGAGGCCAGCGATAGCGCGGCGATGAGCACAACCACATCGAGATATTCCAGCGCGACAGCGCGGCCGTGCGGCGTCTGCAGAATCGGGCGTTCGTAGCCCGACTCAAAATCCGGTTTGGGGAAACGCTGCACGGGATCGGCCTGAACTTGTGAAACCAGCATCACAGCCGAGTAAAAGAGAATCAGCCATTTTCTAAAAATTGTACCGCTCATTTTCAATTTTACATTCTTAATTTTAAATGGTCTCCACATAACGCGCCGCTTCTTCGCCGCGTAAAATGTACGGTGTTTCTGCGGGCACCCGCACAAAAGCATTCGACGGGCACGAGCGGGCAATGGCGCATTCGTTACAATTGACGCAGCGATCATGCTTTACTTGTAAATACAACGAGCCGTTGCCGAACGCGCCGCAGCCTTTAACGCACTTGCCGCAGCCAATGCACAACTTTTCGTCGATATGATATTCGAAATAAGGATCTTCGATAAAGGTTCGTTTGATGGCGCCGGTTGGGCAGAGCTGGTTTTCCGCGCCGGTATCGCGGTTTTTGGCGCCCGGTTCGAGGTAGCCGCTGCATAAATCACAATAACCGCACATGGAAAAAGAATGCACGGCTTTAACCGCCGACTCGTGCAGCACGCAGTTGGTGGCGCATTTTTCGCACTGGATGCAGATTTCCGGATCGAGCTGCCAGACCAGATCGCCTTTGCTCGATTTGCTCAACGCCAATCCCGCTACGCCGCCAACCGCCAGCGCCGCCGCGGTATTGACGGTGGATTTCATAAATTCTCGTCGTGATTTTTCAGCCATAAAACAACCTCATAGTGCAGGAGCAAGGAAAAAGGAACAGGGAGCAGGGATTTAATTCCCTTTTCCCTTCTCCATGTTCCCTGTTCCTCTGAACTCTTTCGCTTGTTCGTTCGAACATGTTTGCAGCTTGCCGCAGCCCAGGCATCACGGATTCATTTCGCAGGCGGCTTTCGCTTCGGTGGTAATTTTTTTTCGCCGGACGCCGTAGACAATCCCGAAACCGGTCAAAGCGAGCAGAAAAGACCGGCCGGCGCTTTTTAGAAATTCTCTGCGATTACTCACGATGATTTTTCCTTTTTTTGAAAAATGCGCACCTGTTTTCGCGATGGATCGAGCACGAGAATCTGTCCCCGGGAATTGACCGCAACCTCCAGATCGCCGGTGTTTTTATCGAACTCATCGGGCAGCGCCACAACATCCACAA
>CAYSNA010000441.1:0-4636 GCA_964432185.1 uncultured Cytophagia bacterium | reverse complement strand
CACAAAAACCTCGTTCATGCTTGTCACGCCGTAATGCTCTTTCAACACGCCCGGCTTGTCAAGCGCGACAATTTTGCCTTGACTCATAATAGACACGCGGTCGCAATATTCGGCTTCGTCCATATAATGCGTAGTGACAAAAACCGTGATGCCGTCGTGGGAGGCTTTGTAAATCAAATCCCAGAATTGACGGCGCGTAATGGGATCAACACCTCCGGTGGGTTCATCCAAAAAAACGATGGAGGGATTGTGAATGATAGCAACGGAAAACGCCAGTTTTTGCCGCCAGCCCAGCGGCAGATCGGCGATGAGGGTGTTGCGCTGATCCTGCAGAAGCAGTTGCTCCAGCAGCTCTTCAATGCGGTTTTTCATCTGTGCAGAAGACAAACCATAAATGCCGCCGTATAGACGCATGTTTTCGACGACCGTGAGGTCTTCATAAAGTGAAAATTTCTGGCTCATATAACCGATGCGCTTTTTAATAGCTTCCGCCTGTTTATAAACGTTCAGTCCATCAACATAAAGCTCTCCGGACGTGGGTTTGGACAGGCCGCACAAAATTCGCATGGCCGTGGTTTTGCCGGCGCCATTGGCGCCAAGAAATCCGAAAATCTCGCCTCTATAAACGTCAAATGTCAAATGATCATTAGCGACGAATGAGCCGAATTTCTTGACCAAATTTTTGACGGAAATGACTGTTCTGTTTGTCTCCATGCTCACTCTTTCCGCATCAGGCGCAAAAAACAGTCTTCAATGTTGGGGGTTGTTTTTTTGATTTGAATTTGTCCACGCATGCGCTCTGCTAAAAATTGAGCGAGGTCAATTTCGTCAAGCTCATTTTTATTTGTCGTGATGTGCACCGACTCACCAAAAGCATTGACGGATTCGATGGGGGAGTAGCTTCGCAGGCCTTGGAGAAGCGTGTATTTGTTGTCTGCCCGAACGGCCCAGAGTTTTTTATCATAATTATTGACGATGCCAGTCGGTGAATCGATAGACAAAATCGTGCCGTTTTGAAAAAGCGCCACGCGGTCGCACAAACTTGCCTCGTCCATGTAGGGGGTCGAGACCACAATGGTGATGCCGCGCTTTTGCAGGTTTTTCAACATCTGCCAGAATTCGGTTCGCGACACGGCATCGACGCCGGTGGTCGGTTCATCCAGTACCAATAATGTCGGGGCGTGAATGAGCGCGCAGGAGAGCGCCAGCTTTTGCTTCATGCCGCCGGAGAGTTTTCCGGCAAGCCTTTTTTTGAACGGCTCAATGTGCGAGTAGATATCCTTGATGAGATCATAATTTTCATCAATGGTCGAACCAAACACGGACGCGTAAAAACGCAAATTTTCCTCGACCGTCAGGTCCTGATAGAGGGAAAAGCGTCCGGGCATATAACCGGTGATGGTGCGAATGTGTTTGAAATCGCGCACCACATCGTACCCGAAGAGCGAAGCGCTGCCGGAATCTGCCATTAGCAGTGTAGTGAGGATGCGGAACAGCGTGGTTTTGCCGGCGCCGTCCGGGCCGATAAATCCAAAAAGTTCGCCGTCGTTCACCTCAAAGGAGACGTCATTCAGAGCGGTGGTCTCGCCAAATGTTTTGTAAAGATGTTGGGCCTGGATCATCGTTATTTTCAATTCCGTTTAAAAAATGACCTCACCCGGCATACCGATTTTGATGGCGCCATTTTCGTTCGCGACGCGAATCTTGACCGCATACACCAAATTGACCCGCTCCTCTTTTGTCTGTATGATTTTCGGCGTAAATTCAGCCGTATCGGAAATCCAGATAATTCTGCCGGGCACATCCTTATACTGTTTGCCGTCATCAATACGGATTGTGCATGTGCCCCCGATGTTGATCGCATTGAGTTGTCCGCCAGAGACGAAAGCGCGCAGGATCAGTTCGTTCACATTGGCGATTTTATAGAGCGGTTTGCCGGCCGCGGTCATTTCAAAAAGCTCGCTGTATTTTTCCAGCACGGTGCCATCAACCGGATTAACAATGTGGCAGCGGCGCAACTGTTCGTTCAAAAGTGAGAGGTTGGCATCAAGCGCTTCGAGTTCAGCCGAAACGGCGCTTCGTTGCGCCCGCGCCGCCGTGAGTTGTTTTTGCAGAATCTTTTCGCCGCCCGTCAAATCATCGAGCTGTTTTTGCGTGGCGGCATCGTCCTCTAACATGTTTTGCACGCGTTTTAGATCAACATAAAGATTATCCAATTGTTGCTGCACCACGGCACTTTGCGCATCGGCGCTGGCGATTTTGGAGACCACGCTTTGTCGACGCGCTAATAATTCCTGTTTTTGCAGCGTCGGCAAGGTCGTATCGATGGTCGCGACATGTTCGCCTTTTGCCAATTGTTGCCCTTCAACAAGATTCATAAACAGCAGCTTGCCATTTGCCTCGGACGAGACGATGGTTTCAATCGCTTCAAAATTGCCATAAGCGTCGGAGGTTTTTGGGGAGGAACATCCGATCAGCGTGATTGCTGAAATCAAAAATATTAAAAACTTTTTCATGATCTATTCTCAATATTCGTTTGTGATTTGTCCGGAGATTGTCAGATAGTTGATCTGCGCCTGTATCCACTGGATTTTGTGCATTTCGTAGTTGATGCGCGCGCTCCGTTCGGCATTCAGCTCGGTTAAAAAATCTGTCGAGCTGATGGCGCCGTTATTCAATTTGGAGGCTGCGGTCTTTTTGATCTTTTCGCGCAGCTCGATGAGTTTTTCATCACTGGTCAGCAGCGCTTTAAATTGATCGATTTCCGCCTGACTGTTTTTCAAGGCGATCCGAATCTGCCGTTTGAAATGTTCTTCTTTCGCATCGATGATGTTTTGCTGCGCTTGCAGGACATCTTTGGTCCGTTTCGTGGTATTCCAATTGAAAATAGTCCAGTTGATCGCCGCACCGACGACATAGTAGGTATCAAATTCATTTTTGAAAAAATTATTGCCCGGCGGCTGGCCGTATCCATAACTGCCAAAAACGGCCGCTTTGGGAAGCCGCTGCGATCCAGCAACTTTTTTATTCATGTCCAGCACCACTTTTTGTCTTTCGAACAGGCCTATTTCGGGACGAGAAATGTCGGTTTCCTCCGGCATGTCAAACGCCGGCAAAGAAACGATCGCGTCCTCAACATCTTCCCCCACGAGATCGCTCAGGATGTGCCGCGCTTTTTTCTGCTGGATAGCCAGCTCGGTCATGTGTTGCTCAACGTGAAGCAACTCGGCGTCCAGAATATCGATATTGGTCGGCAGGATGACGCCGTTTTTTACGCCGGATTCGAGTGCGGCTTTGCGCTCCATAACTTCATTTTTATAGATGGCGACGAGCTCGGATTGTTTTTCCAGCATCAAAAGACCAAAATAGACTTGATTAACCTGGTCGCGCATCCTGTACAATTCCGTGTGCAGCGCCTGTAAATCCGACTGCAGTGAGGCCTGTTCCACTTTTTTGCCCGCGCTGACGGCGCCGCCGTCATAAATAGTCTGATTGATGTCGAGCGTGATTTTGTACTGGTCGTTCGGCATGGTGGAGAAGGTGCCGGGCGGCATTGGAAAGGGGAGTGAACCCAGCACCTGATCAAACTCGACGACATCAGACATATAAGTCGCATTTGCGCTGGCGTTGAGCGACGGCAGCCATTTGGCATTGAGATTTTTGCGATTCAAGTCGTAAATCTCCAGCCGGTTCTGCTCTTCGCGCTGCAATGGATGTCTTTTTTCGGCTTTGTCGTAACAGTCGTACAAAGACAGCTCGGCCGCAAAACAATTCGAGGCGGCCAGGAGTATCGAAATTAAGATAGTAGATTTCATTTGTCCTTCACGGCGTTCAAAATAAATTGTGGCAGGGTTGTTTTACGTTGCTCGACAAAATCATCAAACTGAATGTGCTGCTTTTCCAACAAGACATTCAGCAGGCCGCGGGCCGCAAACGGAAACACGGACAACGCGATGATGTTGATGAGCAATTGCATTTTGTCGACATTTTTGATTGTGCCAGCAGCGATTTCTTCGTCGATCTCGCGAAAAAAATTGGTGCTGATGACAGTGATTCGATCCGATCCAAAGATGCGAAAAATGCGCTCCGGATTCTGATTGATTTCATTCAGAATAAACGCGGGCATACGTGGATGTTTTTGCAGAAACGAAATGTGTTCGTTGTAAAACATCTCGAGCCGTTTTTCCAGCGGCAGATCATTGTCAAAACAGGCGAACATTTTTTCAAACATGCTGGCAGCCAGCTTGTCAAAAACGGCATCAAACAGTTTTTCCTTGCTGCGAAAATAGTAATGCAGCATGGCTTTGTTGATGCCCGCACGGTCGGCGATTTCCTGCATGCGCGCACCGGTCAGCCCCTTTTCTTCAAAAACCTGCGTGGCGGCGTTAAAGATTTTTTCTTCGGCGATTTTTTCAGGCTCAATCATAGGGTTTAATCTTCTTGTTAAATTATATGGTTCAACCAAACGGTTAAACTTAATGATTAGATTTAGAAATCGCAAGAAAAAATTTCACGGGAGAAGAGAGAATGCTTGATTGGAAACGAAAAAATGGTCTGATCAGAAGATGAAAAACAAAATCCCGGGAATGTCCACGGGATTTAAATAAAACTTAAATTTCTAAAATGTAAATCGACC